>JAPOQA010000040.1 GCA_026710945.1 Chloroflexota bacterium | reverse complement strand
TGGCACAGTGCCAGGCGCTTCCTGCTCAGAGGCCGCAGCCACGTGGCGTCCGAATGGCACCTGCTGGCCACCGCGTTCAATCTCAAGAGCCTCCACGCCCTGTGGCGGTCTGGGTCTAGTCCAGCGTCGCCCCGGGGACGGGTCTCTCACTGGCACCGTCTTGTTCATCCCACCCGCCATCTGTCTGTCCTTCTCACCCCATTCACCGTGCCCCGCACCAGAATATTGAGACAGCCTCCCCAGGAGAGGGAGTGCTCTCGCTTCCGCTTTGGTTTCGCAAAGGTCTCCTACAAGAGAGACAGACTGGTAAGCCGTCTATTCCTATAGCAAGGTTGAACGGGTTTCCAGTGACAGCCAAGAATTGGTTGATTGAGATTCAACTCACTTTGGATGAGTCTGCTACTGCCGTTGTGCCCATGATACAAGCACAGCCTGCGCCTCAGTGCGACTAATCCGTGTCTGAATGTCCAGCCGCTTCCGCGCGTCCAGTCGCTTGAACATGAGAGCAGACGTGGCAAAGGCGGACTCACCATCTTGCTGGGTAACGGCCTCACCCATTGCGTCAACCGGATTGAGGATACTGGCGGCACGGGGAGCCAGCGTACCTATCAAGCTCGGCAAGTCGTAGTGGAGGAGCACACCGGGCAGGAAGCTACTCGCCGGAACCGTATATTGGCCTGCCCGTGTAATGTGGCGATAGGAGGCGAGCGTCTCATATGTCGCAACCGCTTGAATACGCTCATCTAGCGCGGCGGCATGCAGCGCCACGAGACCTCCGCCGCGTTGGCCGAGCATCGCGATTCTCTCACTAACGACATCTTCTCTCTCAGCGATCTGATCGACGCAACGAATGGCATCGGCAACGCGCTGCGTCAGCGGCCATTCACCCAGGAAGTACCCCATGAATGCAAGTCGGGAGTCCGTGCCGAGCAAAGCGACGTCGCTGGCAGTATAGGACACCTGCGCATTCCACCGAGTCTCTCCCCACCCACGCAGATCCATGGCAAAGACCATGCTGCCGGCCCGCGCCAGCGTGGCGGGAATGCCGAATTCATGCGCTTCGGCATCTTTGCCAAGGTCATGTGCATAGACAATCGCAGGATGCGGACCTTCTCCAGGTGGATGAAAGACCAGGCCGGGTATGGGAAGGTCGACCTCACTCTCGAAGTACACCTCTTCGACATGAAGTCCGCCGACATTGCGGGAGCCTACCGTCTGCATGGCGCCCGCGGCAGGCTGCTCTCGATAGTCGAGGATCGCACGTGCCGCTGTGCGAATGGTGTCCTGGAATCGTTCAGCATGCTTCTGCTTATTCAACTCAGGAATTGCAGGCGCGAGATCTTGCACGCGCTGCTCGTTCAGTGTAACGACCGTCTCGTTCCGGTCGGTTAGAAGCACCTGACCCGAAGGCGTGCACCAGAGAGTTTCAGGTGTTTCAACCGTGAATGGGTCTTCCGTTACCGGCCCCGGTTCGTCCTTCAGCCAGCGATTGAACCACGTGTACATGGCCTCGCGCATTGGCTGGTTATAGTCGTGATGGGCCGGCGCTTCTACCATGTTTGCCCGCTCGGTAACTCCCAGCGCGGTATAGCAGTCGAGGACGTCGGCGTATACATCTCGCGCGCCGATGAGGGGGAAGAAATCGTAGATGGTCGACGTGATCTGCATCGGCAGCGGCGCGCGGCACATCAGCAAGTCCGCCATGTCCATGTCGTTTGGATAGCTGCCGACCGGGTCTTGGCACGGATCGCCGATTTGCCCTTTTGAGTGCATCCGCTCGTACGAGGCGGTCGAGCACACGGGTACCGCCGCCTTGATACGGTCGTCGAACGCCGTGAGGAACATGGTGTACGTACCGCCGCCGGACGCGCCGGTACAGCCGATGCGGCTAGAGTCCACATCCGTGCGCATCTCCAAGTAATCAAGCATCCGCACACCGTCCCAAACCATGTGCGTGATCACCGATTGGCCGACTAGCCAGCAAGGGAGGCAAGCTCCCGCATGTTGTTCCGTACTGCTCTCCATTGGGTTGGTATTCGTGGCCGTATCCCAGTGCTGGCTGCGCTCGCCCTGTCCGATTGGATCGTAGACGAGTGCTACGTAGCCGTGCCGGGCGAGTCCGATTCCTCTCGCCTGCACAACATTCTCACCTTTGCCGTCGGCCCAGTGTCCCAGAGGATTGAGCACAGCCGGCAGTGGCTCGGTGATCTCCGGCGGCCGGTAGAGGTTAACCGTAACCGGAAAGCCGGGCTGGCTCTCAATTAGCAGTTTTTCCACCACGTAGCCGTCACGCTCGAGGACGCCTACCAGTTGTGGATTCAGCGGTGTGCGCTCGGGAAACTCACCTAACGAAAGACGGAAATTCTCGCGAACGGAGCGCATGTGCCCTTGCCAATCCTCTGCCGTCTTGAAGGAGCGCAGCTTGCGCTTGCGCCGCCAGTAGTGTTCGCGCGCTTGCCGCAAGAGATAGCCGAAATAGGCCTCATCGGCCCCACTGACGCGTCCACTCAATACTGTCATCAGATTACTCCTTCGAAGTCCTGCGACCGGGACTTCCACTAACGAGTGCAGCGCTACTCCGGCCAACCGGGTACGCACAATGATAGAGACACGCGATCTCCACACCATGTCGTGCACTGAGAATACAACGGCTTGGTCACACAGAGCAATGTGTGATAGTATTCGTCCCGTCATGACGAGACCACTCCCCGCCGACATACGCGCCTTTCTTGAGCAAGAGTCCACCGCAATTGCGGACTGGCTCTTTTCCCTCTGTGCCCTTGAGAGCAAACTCGGCAACGAAGCTGCAACGCGCGCCGAGGTGATGAAGGCCTTTCAAGGCCTAGGTCTGACCATTGAGGAAGTGGCTTATCCGCAGGATATTACCGCGAATCCCCATCATGTCCCGGTGCCGGAACTCGATCAGTTCCCGGACCACGTGCGCGCTAACATACTCGCCACGCGAGCCGGCAGCGGCGGCGGGCGCAGCCTCATTCTGCAGACCCATCTCGACGTCGTACCGGAAAGCGAAGGCCAGCGTTACGAGCGCATCCTAGACCCGGAGCGCGGAGAGATAATCTACGCCCGTGGCAGCAACGACGCCAAAGGACAAGCAGCAGCATTGTTGCTTGTCATGCGCGCTCTAGCGCACTTCGATGTCCCGCTTGCCGGCGATCTGGCTCTGCAATTGGTCACAGAGGAAGAAGTAGGCGGCAACGGCGCGCTGGCCTTCATTCATGCGGGACACCGCGCTGATGGCGTGGTAGTCATGGAACCTTCTCTTGCGCAAATCCATCCCGCGAATCGCGGTGCGCTCTGGTTCCAAATTGGGATAGAGGGCGTCAGCATGCACATGGGGCGCATGCACGAAGGAGTCAGTGCCATTGATAAGGGCATCGCTCTTATCGCCAGCTTCAAAGAGTACGAAAAAGAGTTGGTTGCAATGAGTAAAGGGTATCGTGGATTCGAGCGCTACGATCACCCTGTGCAATTGAATGTCGGCATGTTCCAAGGCGGTCATTGGCCCAGTGCAGTCGCTGGTGAAGCCTTGATCGAAGGCGGCGTGGGGTTCTTGCCAAATAAGGCCATGGATGACGTGCGGGCAGACTTGGAGCGCATAGTTGCCACACATCCTGATGAATGGATCCGGAATCACACATCCATATCGTTTGACAAACTGCGCAATGATTCATTTGAGATTGCCTACGATCATCCCTTACCCACCACGCTTCACGCCTCGACGCGGCAAGCCGGGATGGAAAGTGAAGTCTTTGGCTGGAACGTCTCCTGCGATGCGCGGCTCTACGCTCGGGTCGGAGGCCTTCCCGTAGTCGTATTCGGCCCTGGCGACCTGGCAACCGCCCACGGTCCCCACGAACACTTCGCCGTAGCGGACATGGTTGATGCCGCCTGCGCTCTCACGCAATTCGTGCAAGAGTGGTGCGGCGTGCGCTAGGGAGCGCTCTTCCCAGCCGGTGATGCTGAGTTTCTTCCAGTGAGAGAGTGATGTCCGCCATGCAGCAAAGTAGCGATGACAGCCGCAGGATCTGGGAGGCCCTGGCCTTCATCCTCCATCGTGTGTACGAACCGCTGGAAGACGAAGCGGCGGATTGGGCCATTATTGGCAGCGCAGCCTCGGCACTGCAGGATGTCGCGGTCAGTCCGGGCGAATTGCGCATACTCACCGAGCCCAATGCACTCGAGATCTGGTCGGGTCACCTATGGGATTGGCTGGACGATGAACCGGATAACGAAGGCCCAGGCCATGCCAAGCTCACCCTCACAGTTGAGCAGGCGCCAGTGACCGTCTTCGTGCGTGAGCCTCGCGAAAACGAACAAGGTATACTGCTAGAGGGCGTGGGCGGAGCAATATGGGGCGTGGTGGGCCGAGTACGCTTTCAAAATTGGCTCGTGCCGGTCGCGCCGCTTGAAGTGCAGTTTGCCACAGCGGTTGGTCGGATGTTACGTAACCCTTCTCAGCCCTCGTGGCAGCAACTGGCCGGCAAGATGGCGCAGGTGCTCTATGCCAATGGGTACTACCGCGAACTCATTGAAGAAGCGCTCAGCCCCTTTGGCCCGCAGGCGGGCAACGTAGCAATCGACCTGATCCGGGCGCATGCGGCGCCGCGTTCCAGCAAGACTATTCACTGAGGACGAGGCTGCAGGAGTATTGGACACAACGCTCGCAGTGAAGTCTTGCTGAGCAGTAGAACCCTGCAGCGCACGAGCGCAATGTAATCTATTGACAGTTTTCGGGCCGTTAAGGAGTAGGAGGAAGCAATCTCATGGCAGATGCTATTCGCATTGGCGTTATTGGCACCGGTGTTTTCGGAATCAGTCACCTGCGAGTCTTCAAGCAGGCGCAAAACGAGGGCCGCACTGTGCTGGTGGCGGCCTGCTCGTCCGGGCGGGATCCGGCGCGGGACCAGGAGCGCAAAGATGAATTCGGCATCCCCATCTACACCGACTGGCGAGAGATGCTCGACAAGGAATCTCTCGACGCCGTTACCATCGTCACGCCGGACCACCTCCACCGCGAAATGACCATCGAAGCAGCCAATCGAGGGCTGCACGTCCTGGTTGAGAAACCGCTGGACGTGACCAGCGCCGGCTGCCAAGCAATTGTGGATGCCTGCAAAGACAACAATGTCTTCCTCCAGGTTGACTTCCATAAACGCTACGATCCCTATCATTTAGCGCTTGAGCGGCAGTGCAACGACGGTACACTGGGCGAGGTACTCTACGGCTACGTGCATATGGAAGACAAGATCGTCGTGCCGCGCGATTGGTTTCCCCATTGGGCCGGCTCAACCAGTCCCGCGTGGTTTCTCGGCGTGCACTTTTACGACCTTGTGCGCTGGTGCATCAAGAAGGAAGCAACAAGAGTCTATGCAACCGGCCAGAAGAGGAAACTCGCGGCAGCCAACATCGATACCTACGATGCTATTCAGGCAAAGGTTGAATTCGAGGGCGGCACAAGTGTTTTCTTCGATAACGGGTGGGTGCTCCCTGACACATTTGAAGCCATTGTAAATCAGTCCATCCGCCTGGTTGGCACGGAAGGCTTTGCCGAAGTCGACAGCCAGAACCGCGGCATGGAAGCCGCAAGCTACAAGGACGGCATGCGCACGTACAACGAGGCGTTCATGCGCGAAGAGGAAGATAAGCACGGGCAGATCATATACCGTGGCTATGGGTATGAGAGCATTCTGGACTTCGTCGACAATCTCGATTTCTTGCGAGAAGGCGGCACGATCGACCAGTTGGAAGGACGCTATCCAAGTGGCGAGGATGCACTCGAAGTCACGCGGATCGCCGAGGCAGTCCACCAGAGCATCGATAGCGGATCGATCGTCACGCTGAGGTGAGAGTAGCGGACTATGGAGCAGCTCTTCCCCGGCTTCTACTGTTGGCAGACGCAGTATCGTCCCGGTCGGGAGGCCTACAGTGCTTGGGTGGAAGGCGAGAACGAAAACGTGCTCATTGACCCTTTCACGCCGGAAGAGGGTCTCAGCCGGTTCAGTCATCCGAGCAAAGCTATAATTGTGCTGCTGACGACCGCCAACCACGAGCGCGACGCCTACTCAATCAAACTCGGCCTGCGTGCTGAGATATGGGCGCCGGAAGCGGCACTGAACGAGATGGACATGGTGCCCGATCGGGTCTACAGCGGCGACGAGGATCTCCCATGCGGCATCCAGGCGTACCGGCTCGAGGGCTCCCATTCGGAAGGCGAAACTGCCCTGCTCGTCCCAAACGGCCCGGGCGTACTCGTGATCGGAGATGGGTTAGTTGCGCACCCCAATGACGCATGGCGCGCATTCGTGCCCCACGAGCGCGCCGCCCTGCAGCCACTCAAGGACCTGGCGTTCGATGCAATCGTCACGTCCCATGGCGCGCCGGTGCTGTCCGGCGCGAAAGCGGGCTTGTGCACATTCTTGGAGGCGTAGCACGAATGGCGGAGCTGCGTTTGGGTAGGAACGCGTTACTAGACCTAGCTAAACTAGGTTAACTTCGCTAATTTTGCTATAATTCGATGACAAAGCTCTTGACACCATGACGCCACAGACGAATGGTTACCCAAGCGGAGCGTTGCCGGCTTTGCTTGCGAACAGCAGACGAAACCGTAAACCGGAGGAGAATGATGAAGACTAGCACCCGTCTACGCGGCCCGGTGATCAACACGGAGCTACCCGGCCCGCGGTCGCGCGCAATCAAGGAAATTTCCGAACAATATGAGCCCAACGCGTCCAGCGAGCAGGTGCCAATTGTTTGGAAAAACGCTGAGGGCGTCTGGGCCACAGACATGGACGACAACACGTTTCTGGACTTTACCAGCGGCGTACTTGTCGCGAATGCAGGGCACAGCCACCCGCGCCTCGTGCGAGCGATGCAAGAACAGGCGGAGAAGGCCGTAAACACGTACGACTTTCTTAACGAGTGGCGCCCACAACTTGCCAAGAAACTGGTAGAGATCACGCCACCAAACCTCTCTCGCGCGATTGTGCTCTCCACGGGTGCCGAAACCATCGAGACAGCCATGAAAATCGCGCGCCTCTACACCGGCAAGCACGAGATCGTGGCGTTCCATGGCGCGTTCCACGGACGTACTTATGGCGCGATGTCGGTAAACGGCAAGCGCTCCAGCCCCGGTATCAAGGGGTTTGGACCCTTCTTGCCCGGCGTCGTCTTTGCGCCGTTCCCCTATCCCTACCGCAGCATTCTCTGCCGCGGCCATGAAGACGAGTGCAGCGAACGCTGCTTCGAGTACTTCAAGTGGATCATCGAGACGGAGTCCGAGAAAGACATCGCGGCGGTGCTGGTCGAGACCTACCAGGGCGCAGCCGGCTCGATCATCGCTCCCAAAGACTGGCTGCAGATGATCGCGCAGTGGTGCAAAGAGAACGGCGCGGTGCTCATCATCGATGAGGTGCAAGCCTCATTCGGACGAACCGGCA
This sequence comes from Chloroflexota bacterium, assembly GCA_026710945.1. NCBI lineage: Bacteria > Bacillati > Chloroflexota > Chloroflexota bacterium. The sequence continues at coordinate 84,213 of JAPOQA010000040.1, read as the reverse complement.
GGCTCTTTGGGTTCGAGCACTACGACATCGAACCGAATCTCCTTTGCCTCGGCAAAGGCATCTCGTCCACCGTGCCGGTGTCGGCTGTGGTGGGCGAAGAAGACATCATGAGCGTTCTGACACCCGGATCCGTTTCCAGCACCCACGGCGGCAACGCCTTTTCGAGCCGCGTCGCCCTGGAAAACATCAACATAATCTTGGAAGAGAATCTCTCCGAGAATGCGGCCCGCATTGGCGAAATTCTCGATGCCCGTTTCCGCGACATGCAGGCCAAGTACCCCGCCATCGGTGACGTGCGCGGGCTCGGGTTGGTATTTGGCATTGAGTTTGTCAAGGACCGCGAGACCCGAGAACCAGCCCCCGAAGTCACGCAGGCCATCATTGACGAAGCCTTCAAACGCGGTCTTGTAATGATCGCGCCGATTGGATTTTACGGCAATGCAATCCGCGTCGCGCCTCCGCTCGTCATTACGGAGGATGAGGCGCTGCTCGGCGCGGATATACTTGAAGAAGCGATTGCGGCCGTAGTTGGCTGATAGTCTCAGAAAGTTGTCTCGTAACAAAACGCCTCTGCGGCAGAATTGGACGATCAACCACAAGGAGGAGTTGACGATATGTCCGACCTATTTGTTACCGAATTGAATTACCTGGCAATCCTGGTAGCAGGTATCTCCAACATGGTGATCGGGTTCTTGTGGTACGGACCGATCTTTGGCAAAGCGTGGATGGCGTTGCGTGGCATTAGTCTAGAGGATACGAACCCAAATCCTCTCATCTACGTTGTTTCGTTCTTGCTCTCGCTGCTCATGGCCCTTGTCCTTTCAGTATTCATCCACCACGTAGACGCCAGTATCCAGTCAATGAGCCTTGTACTCGGCCTATTGGTGGCCCTCTTGGTTTGGGTCGGCTTCATCGGACCGGCGACCTTTCAAAACAACATGTATTCAGGTATCTCGAAGAAGCTTTTTGTTATTGACTATGGGTACGTGTTGGTCGCCTTGTTGATTCAAGGCGCAATCATTGGCGTGTGGCGTTGAAGCAGATTTGGTTCGTAGTTCTACCACTTTTGCCAAGAAGCACGTGTGCTAACTCATAGGAGCTCTAAAGCGAACAACGACGGCAGCAGCCGACGCCTCGTCGCTTCACTTACGTGGATTGCCGAGCGGACTTGCTCATTTGGGAACGCACAAGGAACGGGGATCCAAGGCGATGACTTAGTGCCGGCTCATTTGTAGATTGCAATTCTGGGGATCTGATAGAGCCGGATAGGAAGGTCAAACCATGGCCAGGATGAGCGGAGGCGAAGCCCTCGTCAAGTCACTTGTCCAAGAGGGTGTCGATGTAATATTCGGGATTCCCGGCATACACATGTCAGGGATCATCGCCGCCATGCGAGACGAGCCGTCCATCCGCATGATCACCACGCGCCACGAAGCCGGCGCAGCCCACATGGCCGACGGTTATGCCCGTGCATCGGGAAGACCGGGGGTAGCCCTGGTGGTTCCCGGCGCGGGACTTTACAACGCTGCCTCCGGCCTCGCCACGGCATACGCCCGTTCTTCGCCTGTCCTTGCCATTGCCGGCCAGATTCCGCGCGGCCAGATTGGCAAAGACCTTGAGGTCTATCATGAAGTCTCAGACCAGGCCTCTGTAGTCCGCCCTGTCACCAAGTGGCAGCGGCAGGCGTTGACACCGCGGGAAATCCCGGACGCCGTGTGCGAAGCGTTCAGACAGATGCGTACCGGCCGTCCCCGCCCCGTCCTCCTTGAGATTCCTCCCGAGGCCGGGGTGGAGCGCGATGTCATCCAATTGCGGAACCCGGCAAAGTTTTCGCGCATTGTGCCAAGCCAGGAAAACCTGCGGGAGGCCGCCCAACTCATCGCCCAATCTCGTCTGCCTCTGATTGTTGCCGGCGGTGGAGTGGCGATTTCAGGTGCGGAAGAGTCTCTCACTGCCTTGGTCGAGGCCACGAACATACCTGTGATCACCTCCAGTGGCGGCAAGGGCGCCATTCCCGACCGCCATCCGCTGTGCTACGGCGCGTGTCTCAGTCCCGCCGGGGAGAGACCCGAGATGAATCAACTCTTTGAGGTGATGCAGTCTGCGGACGTGGTTATCGGCATTGGCACACGCTTTTCGCTGGGCAATCCGGCCGGCGAGGCGTCCACGTTGGTCAACATCAACATTGACGACTCCGAGCTCACGAAAGTCCAATCCAATACTATTCCCTTGCATGGCGATGCCAAGGCAACCGTGGAAGCGCTGCTCCCGCTCCTCATCGAGGCCGGAGCGGGAAATCGCTCTTCACCCGCCGAAGCGGTAAGCGCGGCACGCCGCCTGATCGCCTATCACGACATCAGACAAAAGGAGCCGCAGTATCCAATTCTGGATACAATGCGAAACAGCATCCCGGAAGACACTTTTGTCGTTTGGGACAGCACAAAATTTGGCTATTACGCCCGCACTCATTATCCGGTGAACCAGCCTAAGACTTTCATCGATTCCGGCTACTCATTCAACGTCGGTTTTGCCTTTCCGGCGGCGCTGGGCGTAAAAGTAGCTGCACCCGGCCGTCCCGTGGTGAGTGTCATTGGAGACGGCGGGTTCATGTTCAACTCCCCTGAACTTTCCACGGCGGTTAGCTATGGGATCAACACCATTACCATCGTCTTTCGAGACGACTCTTACGGCAACGTTGCCTATGACCTGGACGAATTCTTTGCTGGAACATACGAAACCGACCTGCTAAACCCGGACCTCGTCACATTCGCCGAGTCATTCGGCGCAATTGGCATGCGGGCGGAGGACCCAATGGAACTCGAAACGCTGCTACCAGAAGCACTAGCGCGCCGAGCGCCGGTAGTCATTGACGTGCCGGTCGGCGACATGCCGTTGCCCCGTGCCAAGCTGCAAGCCCATCTCCCCTCCGTGCCCTGGGTCGTACCCCAGGAGGGGTTAATACAGCCGTGAGGGGTTGCCCACAGTCATGGCTGAAGCACTCTTTTGATTAAGATTGTAGGGTGGCATTGACCGGTAAGGGAGCGCGGCTTGGGTATCGATTGATTTGCCGCTCGAACACAGGTGTTGGGGCCGTCGCACAGCGTAGTAGCTCACCCGCTCGAGGCCTGTTCCGACTTGGTGAATTGCGTCAGCGGTATGCCGGCACAGAAGTGAGGTCCGTGGCTGGCGGTTTGGTGCTATTCACGGAGACTCTTCGTCACGAGTGGAATCTCGTCGAGCAAGTCTGAGGCGAGCAGCCCACTATCACCTAAGCGAGACCGCACCCTTGCGCCAGCCTCACCGTGGATGAAAGCGCCCGCCACCGCAGAGTCCCGCGGCGCAGCGCCCTGTGCCAGCAGGCCGACCGTGATCCCTGCCAACACATCGCCCGTACCAGCGGTTGCAAGGGCCGGATTGCGGTGAGGATTGATATAGGTTGTGCCATCCGGTGCGGCTGAAATGCTCGGAGCGCCCTTGGCCATCACGACAACGCCCCAGTCGGCAGCACACTGCTGCGCCAGTTGCAGCCGATTCCCATCTATTTCTGCGGCCGACTGGCCAAGTAATCGACCAAACTCCCCAGCGTGAGGAGTAAGGATTGTCTGCGGCGGCAAGAAACTGTCCAGTCTCTGGCCGACAATCGCATTGATGCCGTCAGCGTCGAGCACCAAGGGCGGGGCGTCCGCAGAATTGCGGAGCTCGTGCACAAGCGCCCGCACGAAAGCATACGTCTCCGGGTCGCTTCCCAGTCCGCAGCCTACAAGCAGCGAACGGTATTGTGGCAGTAACTCCATGATTGTGCCCAAGTCATCGGAGGTGACGTGACCGGCTTGATTGGAAAGCGGCAGGAACGTGCATTCAGATACTCTTGCCGCCACTGCGGTGTGAATAGAGGCAGGCAGAGCCACAGTTACTAAGCCGGCGCCCGCGCGCGCGGCTGCGGCGGCACTCAAAGACGCTGCCCCAATGTACCGCGAAGAGCCTGCGACTATGAGCGAGCGGCCAAACGTGCCCTTGTGCGCCCCGGCGGTACGTTTCGGTAAGAAGCCTTGCACCAGGGAAGCACTTGTGCGCTGAAGCGTCAGAGGGTCTGCCCACTCTTCCGGTAGGCCTATGTCAGCAATGGAGACTTCACCAGCACAATCGGCCCCCTTGCCCACAAAGCAGCCCGGCTTAGCAAAGCCCGTGGCCAATGTAAAGTGGGCTTGAAACGCCTGCGGATCTGCTTCGCCGCTGTCCGCAATGATGCCGCTGGGGATATCCACTGCCACACATAGCGTCTCTGCGCGCATGTTCTCGTGCAGCGCCCTCAGTATCTCCAGAACGCTGCCCCGCAGAGGTGGTGTCGCGCCGGTGCCAAGTAAAGCGTCCAACACACAGTCCGCACTTGCCAACCACTCATCGAGCCGCCCCGCACTGTCGCCCTCTCCGTGGATAGCCACTGGAATCCCAACGGACTGCACCCGCTTGAGGTTGGCGTCATCAGTGCGGCCGCGAGTCAGGTAGACGTAAGGCTCTACTCCAAAGCGGTATAGGTGGTAAGCGGCCACCAACCCGTCACCGCCGTTATTGCCCACACCTGCGAGAATGAGCACCCGCTTACCGGACGTGAGCTGCCCTTTCGTCCTGAGAAGAGTCGCGATATTGTAGCCCGCCAACTCCATGAGGGTGCGCTCATCCATTCCTATGGCTACGGCATCAGACTCGAGTTGGCGCATTTCCTCAGTCCGCGCTATTTTCACCCTCACAGCTCCTCGCGACTACCACTCGGAATAGTAATCTCATTTTCAGATTTGCGTGACTACGATGAGCATCAAGTTCGCTCAAAAGCCGTAGAATTCTCCATTAGCATCGATGGGAGTTCTCTCCTGGCGTGCGGAGAACTTGCCAAGCAGCTTCGTGTCACTTTCGCTCAGTCTTCAATGCCACCTGCAGCGGAAAAGGCTCCACCTACCGTCCAGTTGCTCTATTCAGACATTCTGGCCCCGCCATTTCCTGCCGCTCGGGACTTAGCATGCCCTATACTAAGTCGCTACAACTACTGCCATCGCGAATTCACGGCTATGGCTTAGACTGACAGCGAAGTGCCGTAGATTGAGGACCCGCGCCCGTGCAGCAGCCGCCCCATGAAGATAGACCAGCGGCTTGCCGCGCATGTCGGGCAAGACCTCCATTTCCCGCCAGCGAATGCCCCAAATGCCTGTGCCCAGCGCTTTTGAAGTAGCCTCTTTGGCCGCAAACCGCGCTGCGAGTTCCGGTACTCTGCCACGATACAGCGCCTGCTCCGCTTCGGTATAGACCCGGTGGAGAAAGCGCTCACCGTAGCGCTCGACAACTCGCGCAATCCGCGGAATCTCAATTATGTCCACTCCGGTACTTGGTCCTCCTGCGGCAGGCAAGATGCTGTCGACTCCCGTCCCTGCAGGCGCGGGACGAATCAGACCCCTTCCCTGGGCGACACATGCAAGGATTTCTCTAGCCATGGTTGCAGAGTCTACACCGTCGGTATCGATGAGCCTTGCACGCCGGAAGACACCCTGAAGTCGCGTGGGCTTGCGCAAAAGAAAGAGAAAGAGCGGGCTCGTGTTTTGATCGAATGCGCCCAAGAGTGAGGACACGCTCTCCAAGTGAGGGAGAACGAGAACGCACGTCCCGCCGTGGGCGGTAATCCTCTCCGCACTCGCCGCCAGAGTCCCGGCAAGCCACGGTACGCTAGGTGTGGGCTGACCTTGCCCTGTGGCAACGGATGTTTGGTTCTCAACGGGGACAAAGTAGCCCTGCTCTAACACGGTAGTCTGCACCAAATGGCCTGCAAGCGCATGACCGACCTGCACTCCCACCGAGGCATTTCCAGCGAAGACGATGATCATTCTCCAACCAGGCTAACGTACTGGATCACACCTTCGTAGGAGTGGCCGGAAGCCACAACTTCGACATCCCGGATAAAGATAGGACGTTGCGCGAGTTGAAGAATGTTTCGCTCATACGTAAACCACGTATCTTGAGAGACTTGTGTTGCATTCTCAGTCAAAAAGCCCTCCTCACTCGGTACGTGGTAATAGAACCCATGAAACCACACACTCTCTTCTCCATTTATGTCCCGGTAGCGAATGCGTACTATGACAGGGTATTCGGATCCTCTCCAGCCGCCTCCGGGCAGGCTCTGGTGGACCGCCTTAATCCGCGCCCTTAGATACAGCTCTTCGAAGTCCCATACGTCGCGGTCGATCTGCTGTACGAGAACGGTCTGACCGTGTCCTTCTCCATCACGCTTTAGGTGCACACCGCCTAGTTGAAAGGTAGCTGAGCCGGAAGGTGCTGCTATGGAGCGGTCCTCTTCGGTCCAGTATGCGCGCAAGTCCTGTTCGGGCAGTGTGAAGTCGCCCAGTTGCACAAGGTCCTGCACGGCCGGCAACGGCGCGAGCGGCAACTGACCCTCTTCTGTGGTCACTCGTTCCCCGGCGGCAATTTTCAAAACTGCTGGGCCATTGGACACGATCGCGCCGCCTATCCGCACGGCGAGCGAGCTGCGATGCTCATCAATGACTTCCACAGCATAGCTTCCCTCCTGCAAGGAAGCTGTAAACGTTGGCACGCGCACACGAAAGTCACGCTCTTCCGGAGACCTGGCCACCGCCACCCCTATGCGGCTCTTGCCTTTGACTTTCTCAATGACGACTTGCATCTTTTCAGGTTGATACCGTACAAGGTTGGATGCAATCAGCGTAACGCCGCTGTTCGGGTACAAGATGACAGTACTGCCATCCGGCAGCGCCAAGAACGCGCGAGAATTCTCATTGGTCGTAATGCTGTCACCGGGATTCAGCAGTGTACTTTCAAATCGTACGACCCAACTTGGCGAACCCGCCGTAAGCACGTACACTTCTTGGCCGCTAATCACGCGCACCGGTACCGATACATCCCGGCGGATACTCTCGATGACCCAACTCAATGCATGCGGAAGGGAAAAGACAATACCCAAGAAAATGAGAAAGCCAACAACAAGAGTTGCCCATGCCAGACGCTGCAAGCCGGCATACGTGCGGCTTGGTGTCACTGGAGGGGCCGTGTATTGTTGCATGTCATTGCCTGATCTGAAACTCGGTATAAGCTCCAGAAAGCGGTTCCCAGGTAGTCTCGACGAGCTCCACACGGCTCAACAGGGGCCCGCTCTTGAGCCGCGCCAAGAGCGTACCTAGTTCGTCAACCGGACCTTCAGCGAGAACTTCCACACTGCCATCGCTGTCTACGTTGCGCACGAAACCCGCCAGCCCAAGACGCGTCGCGGTCCGTTGTATGAAATCACGGTATCCAACGCCTTGCACTCGTCCGTACACGCGTACACGTAGCTGTCGCAGACCAGGGGGCTTTCGCATGATTCTCTCCAGCGAACGTCCCGCAGCTCCGTTAGCCCTGTGCGTTCTCCAGCCCAAGCTCCTGGCGAACTTCGCCCACTGCTTCCACGATAACGGCAAGTTTGGCTTGCGCCTCGTCTACCGAGCGGGTCTTCAGGCCGCAATCCGGGTCGATATAGAGTCGGTCGGCGGGCACTACATCTAGCCCCTTGTAGATGCCTGCCTTCACCTGCTCTTTATTCTCGACAATGTGGCTGTGCACATCCACGACGCCCATTGCCAGATTTTTGGTAAAGGGTGCGCGCGAACTGAAGAGATCGAGGAGGCTAAAGTCGCTATTTGCCATTTCCAAGTCAATGACGTCTACCGGAATATCGAGCATCTTGGGATAAATGGCTTCAAAGTCGCCGTAGCAGATGTGTGTGCCTGTAGTTGCCTCAATTCCATCGACAACCACTGCCATCGCGCGTATTGCCAGCGGGAGGTCTTCCGGCCGCGTGGACACTGCCGGCTCGTCAATCTGTATGTACTTTGCGCCAGCTTTCTCTAAGTCCACTACTTCCTCGTGCAGCACCTCAGCCATCGCCAGCACGAATTCTTCCTGAGTGTCGTAGTAGTTGTTGTACGACCACTCTGCCATCGTGTAGGGCCCGGTGATCATGCCCTTAACGGGCTTATTCGTCAGGCTCTGGGCATAGTGCCACCAGTCAAGTGTGAACGACTTGACCCGCTTCAGCGGACCGACAGCAATTGGCTTCCGGTAGTACCGGTTACCGTACGACCGCACGAGGCCGCTAATTTCCATACCTTCCATCATCTCAGCGAAGTACGTTGCCATATCGCCGCGGTACATTTCGGAGTCTACGACGATGTCGAGCCCGAGTTCATTCTGGAAATCCATCCAGAACTTCGTATATTCTCGTTCCATCGCCTCCAAGTCTTCTTGGGGCAACTTGCCACGCGCAAACTCAGTTCGCGCTTTGGCGAGCGCCGGTGGCTTTGGCAAACTTCCAACTTGCGTAGTCCATAGACCTTCCATCGTTATGCGACAGCCTCCTGAGCTTTCTTGACAGCATGAACCATGTTCTGCAGCTTGTCGTACGCGGTTTCTCTGGGCAAGAACTCCAAGCCGGTGTTTGGGCTGATGGCTAAGCGCTCTCTACATACGTGCTCTGTTGCGTACCGCACACTCTCTAGCACCGCTTCTTCGGTCTCCATGCGCACATTGCGCGCGTCGATAATCCCAAGCATGAGATCTCTATCGTCAGGAAACTCAGGTACAAGCGCAAGGTTGCCCTTGCCATGCACCATGTCAAGTCCAAATCCCTGAAACGGCAGCGCGAAGAAGTCAGGCAACCCTACGGCATCACCAAAGTCGGTTCGCAATAGCGTCGTGGCACCCACGCCATCCATGAGCACGTCCATCGCCTCCTTGAAGATGGCCCAGTCACCCTTATAGCGGTGCCAGACAATCGCAGGCTCATCTACTTGGATCAGCGGGGGATCAGTCGCCGCCAGCGCTTTCATCTCCTGGTTCAGAGCCCGTGCCGTATCCAATACAAGGGTCTGCAGGTCAACGACTTCATCAGAGACGGCGTAAGACCCAAGCAGTGAGAGTTTTGCGATGGTATAGGGTCCGGTGACCACAGGCTTTACAGGCCCGGAAGCATGGTCACGGGCAAACTCATAGTCGTGTACGAGAATTGGCCCTTGCCACGCGATGCGCCCGGTTGCCTCCGGCTGGCGGTAGAAGGTGTTGGTGTCAAAGTAGCGGATGAGACCGCCTATCTCGTAGCCATCGAGTTTGCCCGCGATATACGTCACCGGATCTTGCCAGCGAATCTGGCCGTCAGCAATCACGTCGATGCCGGCACGCTCCTGCTCGCCGATCACTTCGATCGTCACTTCATCCGCCGCGGCGGCGAGCTCGTCTGCTGATATGCGCCCCCTATCAAAGGAGGCGATGGCGCGGCGCAACGTCTGACCACCGCGTCTATTGGCAATTTTCGGATAGTTCCCTGGGACCGTACTGATCATATATAACTCCTGTTATGTGGCCCTGCTACTTCCACACACTATGGTATGGCAGACAGTACCAAATTTCAAAACGGGAGAAGACGTAGGTCATTTTCTCTGGACTCAAGAATTGAGCGGAGAGGTGACAGCGCTCTTTTGAGGGACTGTTGAATCTTCTTCAATCAATTCAAGACCAACGCCAAGCAGGCACAGCCGGCAGTCTCTCATACGCAGAAAACATCCAACCGCAGGATCGCCGATTCCCTCATTGTGTGACAGTAGCTGCTCCCTCGGCTATGCTAGATACACACTGATTCTGCCAGGTTCCGAGGTCTTGCCGCAGCAGGTACTTGATTAGCTACCATTTGGCACAAAGACTGAATCACACCCGTCCTGCGGGATATCGGCCGGACCCGCCCTCTGCAAGTCGCTGGGCTCCAAAGCATCAAGCTAGCGAAAGGATGTTACACCGTGCGGATAAGCGATGTTGAGACGCACGTCTTAGGTGACAATTGGCGCAACATTGTCTTCGTGCGTGTGCTCACGGACGAAGGGCTTTACGGAATTGGCGAAGCAACCATCCAGAATCGTGATGAAGCTGTCGTGGCATACATTCAGGCCGCCAAGAACCGCCACATTGTCGGCAGCGACCCCTTTAACATTGAAGACCTCTGGATGCGCATGTATCGCGACGATTTCTGGCGAGGAGGTCCCGTCGCCAATACTGCCCTCAGTGCTGTTGAGATTGCCTGCTGGGACATAGTGGGCAAAGCGCTCGATACGCCGGTTTATCGACTGCTCGGGGGCCAATGCCACGAGCGGCTGAAAGCGTACGCCAACGGCTGGTACACCGGCGACCGCACACCTGAAGACTTTGCCAGGCGAGCGAAGACAGTGGTTGCAAAAGGCTACCGCGCCCTGAAGGTGGACCCCTTCGGGGCAGGCACCTACGAGATGGAGGCGGAGGAGAAGCGCAAGTCGATTGCGCTGGTCGAAGCCATCCGCGACGCCGTCGGCCCCGATGTCGAAATCTTCATCGAAATGCACGGGAGATTCAGTCCGGCAACCGCAATCGAGATCGCCCGCGAACTTGAACCCTTCAATCCCGGCTGGGTTGAGGAGCCGGTTCCCCCGGAAGACCAAGATGCATTGGAGCGCGCGGCGCGCGACATTCACGTCCCCGTGGCCACGGGTGAGAGAATCTTCACGCGCTATGAATACGCCCGTTTCTTCGCCCGCAACGTCGTGGACATCGTCCAACCGGACATCATTCATGCCGGCGGTATCATGGAGCTCAAGAAAATCGCAGCTATGGCCGACGCCCACTACGTCATGGTGGCGCCACACTGTTCCAATGGCCCTGTTTGCACGGCTGCCAGCGTACACTTCGATTTCTGCACGACCAACGTAAAGGTCCAAGAGTGCTTCGACGACTTTGCGCCGGACTTCGTGCGCGAAGCAGTTATCGGCTTTCCCAGAGTAAAGGATGGGTATTTCTCCCCGCCTGAGGCGCCCGGCTTGGGCATTGACCTCAATCTGGACGTAATCAAGGAACACCCCTACCGATTCGGCCACTTTAACCTCTTTGCGGACGATTGGCAGCGCCGCGCGTATTAGAATCTACCCCAATACTTGGTGGGTTTTCCCAATTAGTGCTCAGCACTTCTCCTAAGCGCTGAAGTACGAGAGTTACTTGCGGTTGAGACGGATTGGTTTGCAAGTAGGTTGAGCCATGCCTAAAGTGCGGGACGCCATTCGACTGGTGGAGGGTGACGGCTGGAAACACGTGCGGACTCGAGGCAGCCATCGCCACTACCGTCACTCCACTAAGACTGTAATAGTTACTATAGCGGGTAAGCTGAGCAAGGAACTTGCACCCAAAACATGGAACAGCATCCTGAAGCAGGCTGGCATTCACGAAGGGGGTCAATCGTGAAATACACCATCGTCATTGAAAGAACTGGTAACGGTTACTCGGCATATGTACCCGACCTACCGGGATGTGTCGCAGCCGCGGACACGCAGGAAGAAGCTGGCACTCTGATTCGAGAGGCCGTCACTCACCATGTTGCAATGCTCCGTGAAATCGGCGAACCGGTGCCGGAACCTCAAGCCACCACTGGCTTGGTCGAGGTGTAGGCACATCCTACCAGCCAAGTTATCCATGCGCTCGCCAGTTGGCGCGTCGAGAGGGGAGAGAGCATGAACATCAACACGGACTTCCTCGCTCGCTGTATCCAGACCTTGGAGAGTGCGTCTGCGCAGTTGCAGCAGCATGAAGCGGACAGCATTGCCTACGACATCATGCGCGCCGCGTGCGTTAAGGAGTTCGAATTGGTCTTGGAGCAGAGCGGCAATCTACTAGGGAAGCGGCTCAGGCCCTACTTCGTCAGCAATCTGCAGGCCGATCGGCTTACCTTCAAGGATCGCTTTCGCCATGCCGCGAAGCACGGGTTGATCTCCGTCGAGAGTTGCGAACGCTGGCTCGCGTACCGGGATGCCCGCAACGATACGACGCACCGTTACGGCGCGGGCTTTGCAGAGACAACGCTTAAGCTGCTGCCCACCTTCATAAGCGACGCCAAGGTACTGGCGCGCGTCATTACGGAGGGCTCCGATGACTGAACGGCTGGACCTGCCCGGCCGCTACCGCCGGCAAATCGAAGCGCTGCTGCGCGCGTGCTTGCCCGGGGTAGAGGCGTGGGCCTACGGCAGCCGCGTCAACGGGAGAAGTCACCCGGGCAGCGATCTCGACCTGGCGCTGCGCACGCCCACCCTGGAACCGATACCGGACGCCTTGCTCCGGGAGTTTACCGCGGCGTTGGAGCGGTCGAATGTCCCCATCCTGGTCCAAGCTCACGACTGGGCGCGCTTGCCGGAGAGCTTCCATCGCGAAATCGAACGCAACCACGTGGTCCTCGACGTAGAGCACAGTGTCTCTGGCGGTTGAACTGGCAGCGACCTTGACGAAATCAGAAGCTGCAGAAAGTCCCAAAGTTGTCCCTATCGTCCAAGACCCGCCACGAACAGGGGTGTCCCGGCGCGGTCGTTTCATGCCTAAGAGTTGGGCATGCTATCAAGCTGATAGAATGGCACGCAGTGGTGTTGCCCTAGAGCATTTAGAGTTCTGTTAGAGAAGACCCTTCCGTTGGAGAAGACCCAAATGAAATACGACCTAATCCTGCGAAACGGCGATATCATCGATCCCGGAGAGGGCAGGCGCTTCACCGGCGACATTGGCATCGCTGACGGCAATTTCGCTGCCATTACGGAGGGCACACTCGTGGGCTCTGGCGGACAAGAGATTGACGTCGCCGGGCAGCTTGTTACCCCCGGGCTGGTGGACTTGCACGGGCACTGCTACTGGGGCGTGGGCGGCACCGGCCTCGATCCGGACTTGGTCGGCGCTCGGCATGGCGTAACCACCTGGATAGATCCCGGCAGCAGCGGCGCCGCGACGTTCCCCGCATTCAAGCGTTTCATCATCGAACCGTCGCAGGTTCGGGTTATTCCCTTGCTCAATCTCAGCGCCAAGGGCCTCGTGCATTGCCAGGAGGTCGGCGAACTAAACAACATGACGTATGTCGATACGGAACTTAACGCAGCCACCCTGGAGATGCACCGCGGCCTCATCGCCGGTATTAAGATTCGTGCCGGTCGCTCCAGCACCGGGCACACCGGAATGATGGCTTTGTGGGCGGGGCGCGAGCTCTGCGACCAGTATTCAGTGCCGCTCATGGTGCATATTTCCATGCCGACGCCAACATTGCAGGAGTTGCTTCCCATGCTGCGCGCGGGCGATATCGTTACGCACTGCTTTCATGGCAAGCCCGGCGGCATCTTGATGCGTGGCCGCGTCCGAGATGAGGCCTGGGCAGCCCGCGAGCGCGGCGTGCTCTTCGACGTGGGTCACGGCAATAGCAGCTTTTCGTTTCCCATTACCGCCGCTGCCATGGAACAAGGATTTCCACCCGATTCCATCAGCACCGACTTGCATCAGAGGAGCATTCGCACCTCGGCAAAGAGCTTTCCCTACGTGATGTCAAAGTTCCTTGCCCTCGGCATGGACATGGAGACCGTTGTCCGGCTCAGCACGCTGACTCCCGCGCAGTCAGTAGGGTACGACCACGTTTGCGGCCGGCTTAGCGTCGGCGCGCCGGCGGACATTGCTGTTTTCCGCGTCGACGAAGGCAATTTCACCTTCTTGGATCCGCAGGGCGAGGAGCGAGACGGCAGGCAGCAGTTAGAAAATACCCACACCATTGCGAACGGTGTGCCGCTGGATCGGAGCCGCGATCCGCTCGCTGACGATCCGTTTCCGCTGTCGACAATTTGATGCGTCGCGCGCACCTTCGCGGGCAGGACTTTTGCCGCCCCGCAATGGGATAGATGCTATGCAGTTCAAGTTTCTCCACACTGCAGACATTCATCTCGGCTACCAGCAATATGGCCTGCACGAGCGTTACGACGATTTTGTCGATGCATTCCAGTGGGTCATCGACACTGCGTTAGAAGAGCGCGTTGACTTTCTCTTGATTGCCGGTGACCTCTTTGAGAAACGCACTCTCGACCCGCGCACACTCCTCATCGCCGTCACGGAGTTTGAACGACTGAAAGAAGCGGGAATCCCTGTAGTTGCCATCGAGGGAAATCACGAGCGTTCCTACGGCGATAGTCTTTCCTGGATGGAGTACCTCAATCAGAGGGGCCTTCTCTGTCTGTTAAATTGTGCGCGCCACGACCAGGGCTGGACGCCGCAGCCCTGGGACGAAGAGGAGCGCACCGGCGGCTACGTGGACCTGGCGGGAGCACGCATCTACGGCCTCAGATACCAAGGCGCTCAGACCGGCGCGGCGCTAAGTGAAATTGGGACCGCCATAGGTGCTGCTGCGTACTCTGACGCTGAATTCTCTATCTTTCTCTCGCACACTTCTGTCGAGGGATACTACGACCAAGGTCATCCGTTTGCACGCCAACAAGACCTGGGCACTCTCAGACACTGTGTGAACTATTTCGCCTTAGGCCACATTCACGCCCCATATCGTGGAACACTTGACGGGAAGGAATGGCTTTTCAATCCCGGGTGTCCGGAAACCTGGAGCAGTGAAGAGTGGCAATATCGTGAAAAGGGCGCAATCCTCGTGGCGGTAGACACAGACCAGACACCGTCCTTTCATGCAACCACGTGCAACTACCCAATGCGCCGCTCTTTCATGCATATCCGGCAAGAGCTGGATGCCTGCCCGACTCCAAGCGCACTGCTACAACTCCTCGAGGAGAAGATAGAGCGTGAACCGGCACCACGCGGGGACGTAGAGCCATTGCTGCAGGGTGAAGTAGCGCATACCGTTCACGGCCGGACCTCCCAAGCGCAAAAGTCCCCAGTGGTTGAAATCTTGCTTACGGGCGTCGCCCGGTTCTCGCGCACGGAAATCGATACTGAAGCCATCGAGCACCTGGCGAATAAACATATTGATCCCCTGATCGTGCGTGTACGATCATCGCTGCAGGAGGCTCCCACGAGCCTGGTAGACGGCAATGACACGCTTGACCGTAACGAGCTGGAGCGCATGGTTTTTGAAAACCTCGTGCGGGCCGACGATCGCTTTGCGGCGACTGCGGCTGAGGTGGGCCAGATCGCAGTCATACTAAAGCAGATGGTCCTCGACGGGGTCACGGCCACAGAGATCGCAGAGGAGGTGGGGCGCCGCCTGCGCGAGCAGACGCAGGTCACACGGGACAAGGCGACTGCACTTGTACCGACAGGCAACCAGAGCGAAGATGCCGCTGATGAGGAGTGGCGTGATGAAGATGCTCCCTCGTCACAGAGCGGTGAGGATCCAGGGGAAAGCGGTCGCCTATCGCGCTACGTTCAGCAAGACAATCTTTTCGGTTCGATTCCGCCGGGCGACGGACCGGCTCAGTACTCAGACTGACTCCTGATGCGCATTACCGAAGTGTATCTGAAGAACGTCAAGAGCTACCAGGAAGCTACCATCCGGTTTCCGGTAGGCACCATTGCCATCTTCGGGCCAAATGGTGCTGGCAAGACCACAATCTTGGAAGCTATCGGCTTTGCGCTTTTCGACTTCCTGCCGTACCGCAACCAGCGGGAATTCATGCGGCACAACGCGTTAGAGACGGACGTGCGTGTGACGTTTCTTTCACGTCTCGATGAGTGTGAATACCAAGCTGTACGCACGCTGAAGCGTTCCGCCGGCAGTGCAGATTCGGTGACGTCCACTTATTACGTTTACAGCTTCGATACGGAAGGGCGTGTCGCCCAACAGAAACAGGACGTGCAGGCGTTTCTTCGCCAACACATTGGTCTGGATGAGTATGAAGACCTGGCACGAGTATTCGCCGACGTGCTTGGCGTGCCGCAGGGGCGGCTAACAGCCGACTTCTTGCTCACTCCCTCCCAGCGCAGGGACACCTTCGATCCTTTGCTGCGCGTTGATGCGTACCGTCAGGTGTACGAAAGGCTCCGCGATGTCCTGGATGCACTCCGAGGCAACGTCTCGGACCAAGAGCGGCGCGTCTCTGCCTTGGAACCGGAAGCCGAGCGCTTGCCCAACGAAGTAGCGGCGCTCGCCGTATTCGTGAAACAGCATGCAGAGACTACAAATGAGACTCGCATCTTGGCCGCGGACCAAGCACGCCTGCACGCAGAACAGCAGCGTCTGGAAACCCAGCGCCAGACACTGGAGCAGCAACGTGAACTGGTGAGGCGCCTCACACAACAGCAGCAAGATATTCAGAATCGTCTTGAGGCGGAGCAAGCCCAGGCCGCTGCAGCCGCGCTCGCGGAAGCTCGTACCAATGAGGCCGCGGCGGGGTACGCCGCCTACCGCAAGGCACAAGGTGAACTAACTGCACTGGAAGAGGATCGCAAGTCTGCCGATGAGCTTCGCCAGAACGGATTTTCAGTGGAAAGAAAGCTCGTGGCCTTGCGGACGAGACAGACCGCGCTTGCAAAGGGCGTGCAGGAGTCAAGCGAAGCAACAGCAAAGCGCACGGCCTTGGAGCCCCAGGTTGCGCGGCAGGAGCGCCTGGAAGGGCAATTGCTGCAATTCGGCCGCGATCTCGACTACGCTCGCCAACATGGCGAGCAGGTGACGCAAGTCCTGCGGCGGGCTGCTGCCGGCCGGAGCAACGGTCTGAGAGAACAGGTGTCTGCAGACTTGCCCGCGGCGCCAAGCGAGGCTGCTGGGTACGCGCGCTCCCGCCTTAGCGAACAGCACGAAGACCTGCGGGAGATCGGGTTGTGGCTTGAACGGCGAGACGATCTGCGTAAACGATACATTCAGACCCTACCCAAGCGCGATGAAACGGCAAGAGCCATTGCGCATTGTGAGTCATTCGTCGCGATCGCGGCGCAGCTTGAAGACCTTGAACGACAGTTGCAAACGGTAAGAGACCAGCTTAGCGCCTACGAAGCACAAAGACGCTTCAATCAAGACTCCCAAGAAATGGCCGCCGATGGCCTCTGTCCCTTTTACAAGGATTTCTGTCCAAAGGTGGAAGAGGGCCAAAGCCTAATTCCGATTATTGCCGGCCTCGTGCGCGACCAAGTGGACCAGGCCGACAAACTGCAGGCAGAGAGAGTAAGGATCGAGCAGGAAGTGGGCAGGGCAAGGGCAGCTCAGAAAGAGGTTGATCGTCTGGGTGACCTGGCGCCGCGCTTACAACATCTCGAGAGCGATCTCCACGACTTTGACCAGCAGCAGCAAGACCTGACACGGCGCATCGATGATCGCCTGCAAGGAGCATGGCCGGCACCGGTCATCGCCAAGCTACTCAGAGAGCTTGAAGAAAAAGAGGAGACCCTCCGGCAAGAGTTAAAAAGCTTAGGAAATCCGCGTCAGATTGCGGAACGACTGTACGACGCCTCCAGCGAGTATGAGCAGCGCGCTGAATCCCTTGCCGCGGTCACACGCGAACTCCGAACGTTTGAAGAGAAGTTGGCGAGAGTAACCGAGCAACTTAAGCCTTACGCCGACCTCGACCGCCGTGTAGCCCAGCAGCGCCGAATTGCAGATGCTCACCGTAATGACTTTGAAGTTTACCTGCAGCATGAGCAAATAGCAGCCGACCTACCACGCAGAAAAGAGCTAGTGGCGGCTCTCGCCGGCGACAAGGAAAAGAACGCGCAAGCCGTCACGGAGTCGCAGCAACTACTCACAGCGTGCGAGGAGTCCTGGAATCCGGCCGCACTCAGTGAGATTCAAAATAACCTGAATGAGGCCCAGGGCCTGTTAGGCGCCGCGAACGAACGGTCCCGCTATTTGAGTAAGCAGATTATTCTCACGAAGCAAGAGATCGCCGCCCTCGAGGAGTCTGCACGGGAATTGGAAGACGCCAAACAGGCGCTGGCGGCTGCGCAAGAGGTGTTTACGGTAACCGGCTTCTTGCGCAACGTCATTCGCGATGCAGGTCCCCACATCGCCCGCCACCTCATTCAACAGATTTCGGCGGAAGCCAATACACTTTTTAGCGAGATTATGGGAGATGCTTCCGCAGAACTCTCACTCACTGAAGACTACGACATACTTCTTGAGCAACACGGACACCGGCGCGCGTTCCTGCAACTGTCCGGCGGCGAGCAGATGAGCGCTGCCGTGGCCGTGCGCTTAGGACTCTTGCGCCAACTCTCCGACATCAATATTGCCTTCTTTGACGAACCGACCCAGAATATGGATGCGGAGCGTCGCCACAACCTGGCCGAACAGCTTGAACGAGTAACGGGCTTCCAACAGCTTTTCGTCATAAGCCACGACGATACCTTCGAACCAATGGTCTCTTCGGTAGTTCGCGTGCGCAAAGAGAATGGCGTAAGTTCTGTGGAAGTGGAATAGCGCAGGTTCTTAAACTCTGATGAATCCGTCAGGTTGTCACGCAGCACCACAATGAGCAATGCCATAGACGCACGGTCTCGCGGCAAACGTGGGACTGCCCCCTTCCGCGGGCAAGTGCGGAGGACTTCATGTTCTACCGAGATAAAATAATCAAGGCGCTCGACGACAAACGCGAGGCGCTGACACAGCTCGATCAAGAGCAACGGTTACGACTGCAGGGGCTATTTGCGGCATGTGATTCTCTCTCGGGGATGAGCGCCGCTGAACTCCGCGAGCGGCTCGCCCCGGAAGCTGCGCCGGGCGCACTACCTACCGACGAATTTGACAGAGCCCCGGGAATTCACATGCCGTTTTCGGAGGCTTGGGACAATGTCGCCGCGATGCGCCACTGGGCGGCAGAGATTCTCGCGGATGTATCCGTATGCGCGGTCGACGGCAGCCAGTTGCCGGCCACCAAGGACTTTCCCTTGCCGGTAGCCGCCGTACAGATTGCCTGGTTCATCAACCCGCACTCGTCCCGAGACTCGTATGTGAAGGATGCGCACGTGGAAGTGCTGACGCCCCGCGATCTTGGGGACGACGAGAGCGATGCGAACACTTGGATCTCCCTGCGCCGCTACGAGCTTGAGGTTGCTCGCATCAACACCTTCATGCGTGAGCACCGCGGGCACGGAGAACGGGCTGTAGCCCTCTTCGACGGCTCACTCACGGTCTCATTCGCCGGCCCCAAACCTGAGGTGCGCGACCGCTACCGGGCCGCGGCTGTGAGTATGCTGCGAACTTCGGAAGAGTGCCGGGTGCCGCTGATCGCCTACATTGATCGGTCGCGCGCCCGCGACTTTGCGCGGATGCTGTGTTATGTCCAAGGCAGCAGCCTCTTGAGCGCTTCACTTATCAGCGATGCGGCGCTCTTGGATGGACCGAGGAGTGACGACCGGCCATGGCGGCTGCCCGCGTTCTTTTGCCAGCGACAGGATGTCGTGCAGGAAGGCAACTACGCGGACCCTGAGACCGGCCGGAGCTACAGCAACGAAATTTGCTTTACGTACCTCAAGATTAATAGCGGACCACCGGCGCGGCTCGAATTTCCCGCCTGGCTGCTTCGCGCCGGTATGCTCGACTGCGTGATAGACTGGGTGCGAGCGGAGGCAATTGGCGGCGGCGGCTATCCCTATGCGATCCAAGCCGCTGACGCAGCCGCAGTAATTACGTTTGCAGACCGGCAACGGTACTTGCGTGCGCTTGAAGAATTCGGACGCCACCATGACATTCGCACGATGCTCGCGTCCGCAAAACAGGCGAGCAAAGAGCGGCGAAGGGCATAAGGGGTTTCAGCCATGCCAGTGATTGGACGTATCGTTAAGTCCAACTCCCATACCGACTACGTCTGCCAGGTCTTCGCCCCCCACGAAACGGATTACGATCCCGTACCTGAGGCCTTCGCTTTCGGTCGATTTGTGGTAACGCCAATTGATCCTGCGGGCGAACGAACGGCAGTGGGAATTGTGTACGACACCATTCTCCTCAATCCTGACTACGGCAGTGTCGGCCCCCGCCTGAATCCTCCCTCAGACCAAGTAATGCTTGCCCCCGATTACTTGGTGGAAAAGGCCACCGCCGTCGGCATCATCATCGTAGGCTATCGGGACGAAGAGGCTAACGAACACGGCGTCATTCCGTACTCATTGCCCGTGGATGCAGAAGTTGCCAGCATGAGTGATGAAGACACAAGGCGATTCCACAGAGTAGACGGACACCTTTCCCTCGGCTACCTTCCTCATCTCATCTCGCACCAGAGTCCTCTCGTCACAGAACTCGGCCTTGCCGTCATTCGCCAATTGCTCTCGCTTTTCCCCGAACCCGGCGACCAGCGCCTGCTGCGCACACTTGCCGCCCACTTCTCCTGGCAGGCAAGAGTTACACCGCTCGGGTAGCAGCATCTTGACGGATACCGACACTACCCTGAAAACAGGCCATTTAACTCCGGTAGCGCAGATTTAGAATCTGCGGCTCCGGTAGCGAATGTTTCAAACCTGCGGCCACCGCCGCTATGCCAGCGCAAAGCCTGTCCGGGGACATTGAAATAGGGGAAGCGGGGGCGCTGGACAAGCCCCGGCGCACGCTTGCGGGAGTGATGACTTTGCCGGCAGTCCCTATGCATAGAGGGCGTATCGAGCAGGAATGCCTGGGACGGTTCATACATTCCTTTTGCAGTACGCTAGCTCTGGTACACTTAGGTAGAATTTTTGTTCCCTTCCTTCAGAGAACATAAGGTGATTGGCGCATGCGCGAAAACCCGGTCAAGCAGCTTCTTAGCGCGGGGAAACCCGCAATCGGCACCTGGCTCACCCTAGGCGACCCGCTGGCGACGGAATCTCTGGCGCACATGGCATTTGACTGGCTCAACGTCGATATGGAGCACGGTTCCATTGACGTGCGTGAAACCCGCGCCCTGTTTCAGGTCATCAATACAACTGATGTCGTGCCAACCGCTCGCGTGCCCTGGAACGACCACGTGTGGATTAAGCGTGTGCTCGATGCCGGCGCATACGGCGTCGTAGTGCCGATGGTGCGCACGCGCGATGAGGCTGAGCGAGCCGTTGCGGCATGCCACTATCCTCCTGCCGGCATGCGCAGCATCGGCAGCGGGCGCAATCACTATGCCTTCCGCACAACACAAGCCGCGTATCTGGAACATGCCAACGATCAGTTGCTCGTAGTCATTCAGATCGAGCATGCCGATGCCATACGGCGGCTCGACGAAATCCTCAGCGTCCCCGGCATCGACGCCGCTTTCATCGGGCCGAACGATCTCTGTGCCTCTTTGGGCCTGCCGCCCAGCACCGATAGCCATCATCCGGACTTCGAAGCTGCCATTGGCCAGGTCGTATCGGTAGCTCAAAAGTACGGCGTGGCTCCCGGTATTCATACCAGCTCCGGCCAAGCGCTGAACATGCGGCTCGAGCAAGGCTTCCGCTACATGGGCCTCGCCAACGACCAGCGGCTTCTCATCAAGGGCGCAACCGATGAACTGGACATTATCCGGCGGGAGCAATAGGCGACAAGGCACTTTAGTAGCTGCCGCTACGGCCAACCCTGGAATGGGTCAGGGAGCGTCACAACCAAGAGCGCAGACCGATGATTATTGGCATTGCCAAGGGACCCGGCGAAACACCGAACGAGTATACATTCGTCACCCCCGATACCGAGCGGCGGGGAAAGACGAGCGAGGTCGTCTATTACGAAGCCGAGGTTGACGGCACGCAGCGTCAAATACTCGGACGTGTGATACGGCGCGTTCCGCTGCGGCTCTATCCGGATTCCTTCCTCGCCCATCCGGAAGTTGACCCGGCGCAAATGGCAGCGCTCGTCGGCTACCACAGTTCTTCCGAGCTGTCCCCGAATGGCACGGCTGGACCCGATACTGCCTCTGACGAACTATTCGAAATCCACGTCAGCATCATGGGCTACCACGATGCGCAGTTGAGCGCCTTCGTCAATCCACGCATCCCGCCGCGCATAGGCTGGAAAATCTACCTGGCCCCGGACGACGCGCTCGCAGCGGTGTTGAATCGAGTCGCGTTTGACCGAAATATTGGCGAAGCAGAGCGAGGCGGTGCATTTGTCGGGTCTTTACTCTCCCGTCCCGCCTTTAACCCCAAAGCAGATTTCACCGAGGGAGTCCCGGTGGTATTGGATGTCCGTTCCATTACGGCAACGCACATGGCAATTATCGCCGGTACCGGCGCAGGCAAAAGTTATCTTGCCTCCGTCTTGATCGAAGAGATGATGAAGTCCATCAACCGCGCCAGTATTCTCGTTGTAGACCCTCATGGGGAGTACGATACGCTGGAGGAAATTCGAAATGCCGCCGACTTCAGTGCCGACGACGGTTACAAGGCAGAGGTAAGGACCGTCCCCCAGGACCAGGTGAAGATTCGTGTGTCTGACCTTACGTTCTACGACATGCGCTTCCTTCTCGGCGCGCAATTCGGCCTCTCCGGACCCATGGAATACGCACTGCGATTGGCGTTGGATCGCGTGGAGGGCGATCGCAAAGACAAGACCCCATGGACAACGGGTGACCTCATTGGAACCTTGGAACACATGCAGAGCGGAGAGGAAGAGCAGGCTGCGGCACAGTCTCGTCATTCCCGCGAAAGTGGGAATCAATCTTCAGACGACGGCAACCTTGACTGGCTTGACGACGCTGGCGGAATGGAACAGCAAAGCAGTCGCGCCAAGCCGGATCTGCAAATGCGCGGCAGTGCACGAGCGTTGCATTGGCGCCTCAAAAGCCTCTTTGCCGAGTCACCGAACTTCGACAACATTGAAACCATTGATCTGCACCAGCTCTTCCGTCCCGGCCTCTGTTCCGTGCTGCAGCTCAACGAAATTGATCGCCGTCAGCAGCAAGTAATCGTGGCCGTGCTCTTGCGCATGATTTGGAAAGCCCGCATGAATGCGGCTAAGGGAATCGGCGGCCCGAAGGACCGACTTGATTATCCAGTCTTCGTTCTGCTCGAAGAGGCCCATCACTTTGCCCCGGCAAATGAAGACGTGGTCACCACGAATATCCTCAAGACCGTCCTGGCCGAGGGGCGCAAGTTTGGGGTAGGCGTGGGCCTCATCAGCCAACGCCCCGGCAAGCTTGATTCCGACGTGCTCTCGCAGTGTATGACGCAATTCCTGCTGCGCATCGTCAACGAGTATGACCAGAGCAGCGTGGCCGCGGCCGTCGAGAGCGCGAGCCATGACCTATTGGCGGAATTGCCGGCGCTCTCCAAGGGGCAGGCGATTGTGGCCGGAGCCGCCGTCAATACGCCGCTTTCCATTCGAGTCAGGCAGCGGATCACGCGCCACGGGGGCATAGAACCCGATGCGCCCGCCGAGTGGGCCAAGTACTTCTCGGACGAGACGCGCCGCCGACGCGAAGTGGACGCCTCCGGGCTGCCGGAAGGACCGCCGCGCGGGCGCAGCAACATTCTGCGCAAGAGCAGCGACCGTCGCTAATGAGACCCGAGCCGGCTACCTATGTGCGCTGGGCAGTAAGACCGGTCACGTTCACATGCAGTCATTCTTTGCCCATATAGAGGACTATCCAGATGCCCTTCAACTATGAGTACGATCGGCGCATACGCGCAGGATTCATCGGTTGCGGCAAGCATGCCTTTCAGAGTATTCTGCCCAGCTTGCAGTATGCTCCGGTGGAGTTGGTGGCGGTCTGCGATCTCATTGAGGAACGCGCCCGGTTTAGTGCACGGCAGTTTGGCGCCTTGCGCTGGTACACCGACTATGCCGAAATGCTTGATCAGGAGGAGCTTGACGCAGTCTTTGTAGTGCTCAATCACGACATACAAGGGCGACCGCAGTACGCGCCGGTGGCGATTGATGTGCTGCGGGCGGGAGTCCACGTTTGGATCGAGAAGCCGCCGGCATCGACGCTGGCCGAAATCGAGGAGATGCAAGCGGCGCGTGACCAAGCGCAGCGCTTCGTTCAGGTCGGTTTTAAGAAACCCTTCTATCCAGCCATCCAGCACGCCAAGGAATTAATGTCCCAACCGGAATTCGGCGCACCAACGTCGGCGTATGTCCACTACGCCGTAGACTTGCCGCCGGTCGAGGGGCGACCCCACAGTCCCGAGATGATGCGCTTCCTCCAGATCGGCTGTCATCCACTCTCGATTCTGCAATTCTTGCTCGGCTCGGCAAGGACACTTTACTTTGCCGACGAAACGCGTAGCGGCAGTTCGCTGGGCGTATTCGCGTTTACCAACGGCAGCATCGGCTGCCTGCACCAAGCCGCAGGCAAAGGGGAAAACGCGCCATGGGACCGTGTGGAGGTGAATGGCGAAGGTGCTTCCATAGTGGTTGAGAATGGCGTTGACCTTACGTACTATCCGCCGGGACAGCCGCGCTCCAGGGAGTCATTCGTCAGCGATGATGCCGCCGCTCCCCGCCGCTGGCTGCCAGACTTCTCCCACGGACGTCTTGCCAACAAGGGGCTCTTCCTCCTGGGCTACGCCCCCGAAATCATCGCCTTTGCCGAGAGCGTGCTCGAGAATACGCCGCCACAGACGGCAACGCTCGAGGACGCCCATGATGTCATTCGCATGTATCTTGGTTACACCCAAGCTGCGGGACAGGTCATTGCGCTGTAAGTCTCAGCTTTGTACTAGCTGAGCTTACATGAGCTGTAGCGCGGGGGCTTGCCCCCCCCCCCTCTTCCTTCTCTTCCTCAGGCACGCCAGCGCCGAGGCCAATCATGATCAGAATACCTGCGTAGCCTCAACTGCTTAGAGCTTAGTGATTAGTGCTTAGAGCTCAAACCGGCGGCGGTATCGGCGGCAAGTCAAAATCGCACTTCCAAGGCCAATGCTCCGTTCGTGCTGAGCTTGTCGAAGCATGGACGGAGCAAAGCGCTAGAATACTCAGGCCAACGAGACTGCCTTGCGACGCCCTGCAAGACTCATCAATATTTCCTCACACCAGCGGCAGTATCGGCGGCAAGTCGTAATCGCGCGCCTCCAAGGCCAATGCTCCGTTCGTGCTGAGCTTGTCGAAGCATGGACTGAGCAAAGCGCGAGAATTCTCAATCCAACGAGACCGACTAATGAAGCTTTGAAAAGCTCATCGCTTTTTCCTCACACCGGCGGCGATATCGGCGGCAAGTCGTAATCGCGCACTGCCAAGGCCAATGCTCCGTTCGTGCTGAGCTTGTCGAAGCATGGACGGAGCAAAGCGCTAGAATTCTCAGGCCAACGAGACTGCCTTGCGACGCCCTGCAAGACTCATCAATATTTCCTCACACCAGCGACGGTATCGGCGGCAAGTCAAAATCGCGCCTCCAAGGCCATTGCTCCGTTCGTGCTGAGCTTGTCGAAGCATGGACGGAGCGAAGCGCTAGAATACCCAATCCAACGAGACCGACTAATGAAGCTTCGAAAAGCTCGTCGCTTTTTCCTCACACCGGCGGCGGAATAGGCGGCAGATCGTAGTCGCGCGCCTCCAGATCCAAGACCTGTGCCATTTCCTCAGTTGTAACCGTCTTGCCACCCGAGGCCCGTACGTTGTCCTCGACTTCGGCAACCGTCATCGCCCCGGGAATCACGCCATGCACGCCCGGTGTGGCAAGCACGAACTGCAGCGCGGCCTGCGTCATCGTGCGCCCGTTCGTGAGAAAGTCCAGCTTCTCTACGCGCGCCAGCACGGCATCGATGAAGTCCGCCCTGAATTTGCGCCGGTCGTCATAATCGTCGAAGACCGTCTTGCGCGTAATGGCGCCGGTGAGGAACCCAAAGTAGAAGTTTTCTCGCGCGATTACACCTACGTTTCTTGCCTCAGCCATTGGGAAGAGCTCCGTGGCGGGCAAGGTGTATAAGAGACGATATGCCTGCTGGATGACATCCACCTGTCCCTGGTCGATGAGACGCATCGCCAGTGGAATACCCTCATCTACCGACATGACGGAGAAGCCTGTGGCTCTGATTTTGCCCTGCTCCTTCAGGCGGACGAGCGCTTCCAGGCCATCGTCACGAAAGAGATCCTCATCCGGGCTATGGAGATAGAAGATGTCCAGGTAGTCCGTACGCAGGCGGCGCAGGCTCTGCTCGACTTCGCGCATAACCCTTGGACCTGAGTAGTCAAAGTTCTGCCGCCCGCCGGGAAACATGCCCACCTTGCTGGCCAGCACCACCTCGTGACGTCGCCCCGCAATGGCATCGCCGATCACCTCTTCACTGCGGCCGTTGCCATATATGGGAGCGGTATCGATGTGATTAATGCCAAGCTCCAAGGCGCGCAAGATCGCGCCCCGCGACTCCGCGTCGTCCGCCCGCCCATAACGATCGCCGCCCATCCCCCACGTCCCCAACCCCACCTCCGAGATGCGTATGCCGGTTCTTCCCAACGTACGTAATTGCATTCTCCAGTCTCCTTAACAAGGTATTGCTACTAAAGCTGGCCCTAAATTCCTTAGACAGACTCCAAGCATCTACTAGCATTGCAATGCGAATCAAGTCCGCAGTCAACCCACGCAAGTTTACAAAGTATAATGATAGGTGTAGAGACTCAGGTGTGGCTACCGCATGCATTGGTGACTTCACAGATGAGAATTGCAGACATAGATTTCCCCCGGGAAGTAATGGATGCCTTACGCGACAACACGCTTGCTGTCTTCGCTGGAGCAGGTGTTTCTAAGGGGGAACCGGCTCGTCTACCAGATTTCAAACAGTTGGCTTGCGAGATCGCAAGTGGGACTGGCGTTGAATCGCAGAAGGGCGAAACCGAAGATCGCTTTCTGGGCCGACTCCAGCAAGAGAATAGGACAGATGTCCATGCCCTTGCCGCCAAAGCCCTTACGCGGGATGGCCTGAAGCCAAACGCTCTACATTTCAATCTCCTGCGGCTCTTTACAAGAGATCAGAGCGTTCGCCTCGTAACGACCAACTTCGACGAACTGTTCGAGCAGGCGGCCGAAATTGAAGATATGTTTGATACTAAACCCGAGCAGTTCCGAGCGCCCGCCTTGCCCTTGGGCGATGACTTCAGCGGCATCGTCCACGTTCACGGCGCGGTAAGCTGCCCCCACAATATGGTGCTTACTGACAAAGACTTTGGCAAGGCGTATCTGACCGAGGGCTGGGCGCGTCGCTTTCTTGTATCCCTCTTCCGCGAATACACGGTCCTCTTTGTAGGCTATAGCCACAGAGACACTGACATGCACTACTTGGCGCGTGCATTGCCAGTGAACGAAGCAAAGCGCTACGCTCTAATTGGCGACGAAGTGGGGAATGAAAGTGAGAAATTTCAGCGCTGGAAAACCCTTGGTATTGAACCAATTCTCTATCCAATACCAACCAAGAACGATCACGGCGCACTCGACTTAGGAATCGAACGCCTGGCGAATCATGTTCGCCTCGGCATATTGGGTTGGCAGCGCCTTATCAAGGACATTGCGCAGCAACCACCACCGCGCGGCAGGGAAGAGGCTGACGTCATCGAGGAAGCGCTTAGAGATGAGGTCAAGACCAGGTTCTTTGCCGAGCACGCCACGTCACCTGAATGGATTGAGTGGCTGGACGAGCGCAGTTACCTAGATTCACTGTTTGAATTCGGGGAACTTAACGGGATAGAGGGCATCCTCTCTTGGTGGCTTAGTAGCCAATTCGCGTGCCAACACCCCGATAGGCTCTTTCTCCTGATAGGGAGACACAACCTGCGCCTGCACCCGAATCTTTGGTGGAAGACAGGCCACCATGTCTCGAAGAGTGAGGCCGAGATAAATGAAACGGCCTTGTCACGCTGGATATCTGTATTGATCGCGGATATTCCGCAGGATACGAATTCTCACCATATCTTGTCCTCACTGGCTAGGCTGTGCGCGCAACAAGGACTGTTGAAGAGCTTGATTCAGTTGTTTGATGCGATGACGGCAAGCCGTCTAACCCTGAAGCAAGGGTACGACCTTGAAAACGATGAAAAGACGCCAATCAGAGCGGGATTAAGATTTACTGGCGCAACTTATGCACTCAGAGGTTTGTGGGAGGACAGCCTCAGACCTACAATCGACCAGGTCGTAGAATCTGTGATTAGCATTGCCACTAAGCGCTTGGAAGAAAGGGACAGCGTCCTTCGCATCTGGGGAACGAGCGAAAACTGGGAACGTCCTGCCATTGAGGAGCACGAACAGAATAGGTCAACCGGATTGTCGACTATCTTAGTTAATATAGCGCGGGATTCACTTGAATGGCTAGCGGAGAATCGGGCGAGTGCAGCAACGAGGTGGCGGAATTGTTTAGCTACTTCGGACGCTCCCATCTTACGTCGCCTTGCTTTGAACACTATTTGCGCTCAAAGAGAGCCTGCTTCGCATGAGAAGATCGAATGGCTACTGACAAACGTCAATATTCATGATCACGAAATCCACCACGAAGTATTCCGCTTAGCGGCACATGCTTATCCGAATGCCAACAAAAGGACCAAGAGAGCACTAGTCTCGGCAATTCTAGAGTTCCGCTGGGAGGGAAAGCAAGACACAACCTTGACACCTAGGCAGATTGAAGCACGGCACAAACTCGACTGGTTTCATTGGCTCATTTCAAATGATTTGGATTGCCCAATAGCGAAGCAAGCCCGTGATGAGACTTCAAGACTCCTTCCAGAATTCAGACCGCGAGAACATCCAGACTTCCTCATTTACTCAGAACTTTCGTTAGGTCCGCGAAGCCCTTGGACTGTTGAAGAGTTATTGGATAGACCAGCAGCCACTTGGCGAGAGGAGCTACTTGCATTCGATCCGAGTGAACACTACATGCTAAACCGCAATGGGTTGTTGAGTGTCTTAACCGAAGCGGCAAAGCAGAGTTTTGACTGGGGGTTCGAACTTGCTGAATCATTGGCACAGAGTGGAAATCTGGAAACTGACCTTTGGACCTCTTTGCTGAATGCCTGGATGGCTATGGACTTAGACGAGGAACAGTACCGTAGCGTGATTTCATGCCTAGCTAACAGTGGCATAGATGCCAAGTATGCCTATGAAATTGCCAATGTACTGTTCTCATTGGTGCAAAACAGGGGCAAACCCTATGCGCTAAAGCTACTCTCGGTCGCCAATAGCATCGCTTCCGCTCTTTGGCAAGACCTTAAATGGGAAGAGACAGATCAACACCTAGACGACTGGTTTGAAAGAGCCCACGAGCACACGGCAGGAAGGCTGACTGAGTTTTGGCTGCATGGACTTTCAGTCTGGCACAATGCCCAAGAGTCCACGCCCGAGTTTATGATCGATGAATATCGCGTACTTCTGTCAACAGTTGTCAACGACTCCACACTGCCCGGCAAATTGAGCATTTCCGTCCTTGCCAGCGAATTCGCGTTTCTATTGACAGTCGATAGAGCGTGGACGTTAGAGAACTTGCTCCCATCATTCGATCCCGACAGCAAAAACTGGGAAGTGGCACGGGAGGCTTTAGCTCGGATAATTCCCAATCCTAGTGTGGCGGAACTCTTGGAAGAGGCGTTCCTTGAAGCTGTCCAATGGTTTAGCACAAAGGGCGAATACCTACGCGACCAGTTCATTGAACGCTATATCTACATGATCGCCTACTTTGTCGAGGATCCTTTGAACACGTGGATACCCAAGCTATTCAATGATGGAGGTGCAGACATTGGGGAGGTCTTCACCTCCAATCTCAATGAGAATTACCTGTGGGAGATGGACGAAGCCACACAACGGGAGTGGTGGCATCGTTGGTTGAAGGACTACTGGGAAAACCGTCTTGAGGGAGTACCGTACGCTCTCACGCCCAAAGAAGTCGCACAGATGCTTCATTGGCCTGCGCAACTAACAGCCGTATTTCCCGAGGCCGTCGCGCTTGCAATGAGGATGGGAGAGAACACATCGGAGTTTGGCAACCTTCTATACAGTCTTCAGAAAGGCAATCTCCCCCAGCGATTTCCAAATGAACTCGCGCGCTTCTTGCTTCATTTGGACAAAATCGGTGTGCAGGACCACTGGTGGGGAGCAAAAGATCTTCTTAAGAATCTTCTAGAATCGAGCATCTCCAACGACACAAAGCACAATCTTAGGGAGCTTATGGCCAGGCAGGGACTCGAAGAGTGACCGTGCCAATGCGAGCGCATCCATTTCTGCCATTGAAGATGGAATCCCGCTGATTAGCTGGTGCAGCTAAGAATCTCCCTTTCCCCTTCTCCTGGACTCCGGCATGCGCCGGAGTGACAGCCAACTGGGCAGTCCACAGTTTTTTCCTGGAATCGGCAGTAATTCTCATTCGACACGTGGCTAGGAATTCCGGTATTCTGTTGCTGACATTCCTCAAAACCGGCAAAGGTTTAGTTTTCAATTCATGAAGATTCACGAATTTCAAGCGAAAGACATTCTGGCGCAGTACGGGTTGCCGATTCCGCCCGGGCATGTGGCGACCACGCCGGAAGAGGCGCGGGAGGCGGCGGCCGAGATTGGCGGTACTGTGGTCGTTAAAGCTCAGGTGCTTGTCGGTGGACGAGGAAAAGCGGGCGGCGTAAAGCTAGCCGCCACACCGGATGAGGCCGCGGAGAAGGCAGCGGACATCCTGGGCATGGACATCAAGGGCATCACCGTACAGCGGGTCTTGGTAGCGCAGGCCGTAGACATCGCTACCGAGATATATCTCGGGGTGATCCTCGACCGCACGACGAAGGCCATTACTATCATGGCAAGCGCGGAGGGCGGCGTGGAGATCGAGGAGGTCGCGCGGGAGACGCCGGAAAAAATTCATCGCGTGCACGTGCACCCCCTCGCCGGATTCGCCGACTACCAAGGCCGCCAACTGGCGTTCGACATTGGCATTCCGTCCGACCTGAGCAGGGATTTTGCACGCATCGTCAAGACTCTCGTGCAGGCGCTCACCGAGAACGACGGCGAGCTGGTTGAAATCAACCCGCTGGTCATCACCGCAGAAGGTACCATTCAGTGCATCGATGCCAAGATCAACCTGGACGACAACGCCCTCTTCCGCCACAAGTCTCTCGCGGACCTGCGCGACCACGATGAGGAAGAGCCCGCGGAACGCGCGGCCCGCGAAGCAGGACTGTCATTCGTCAAGTTGGACGGCACCATCGGCTGCGTTGTCAACGGCGCCGGACTCGCCATGGCGACCATGGACACGATCAAGCTAAGCGGCGGGAGCCCGGCCAATTTCCTCGATATCGGCGGCGGCGCCCGTGCCGAAAGCGTCGCCAATGCCCTGCGCATCATCCTCGATGACGAAAACGTAAACGCCATCCTCTTCAACATCTTTGGCGGCATTACCCGGTGCGACGAGGTAGCGCGGGGGATTGTAAGCGCCCTGCCGTCGCTATCCCGTCAGGTGCCGATGGTGGTGCGCCTGGTGGGCACCAACCAGGCAGAGGGTCGCGCAATCTTGCAAGAGGCCGGGCTCGTGGCTGCCGAAACCATGCATGCCGCTGCGCAGGAAGTAGTGAGAGTGGCGGCTTTGCCACAGGCGACTGCGCCGAAGGCGACGGGCGCATGAGCATACTAGTCGATGAGCAAACCCGCCTGCTCGTACAGGGCATCACCGGTCGTGAGGGCACGTTCCATACGGAGCAGATGGTGCAGTACGGTACGCAGGTTGTGGCTGGTGTTACTCCGGGCCGCGGGGGCCAGGAGGCATGCGGCGTGCCGGTCTACAATACGGTTTCCCAGGCGGTCCGCGAGACGGGCGCAAACGTCTCGATAATTTTTGTGCCCGGTCCTTTTGCGCCGGACGCCATCTTAGAAGCGGTGGATGCCGGTGTATCCTTCGTGGTCTGCATCAGCGAGCACATTCCCGTCCAAGACATGCTGCGCGTCTATCATTATGTAAATCTCAAGGGCGCACGCTTACAAGGGCCAAACTGCCCTGGCCTCATATCACCGGGTAAGGCCAAAGTGGGCATTATGGCAGGTGACATCCACATGCCCGGTCCCGTGGGCGTCGTCAGCCGCTCCGGCACCCTTACATATGAGGTGGTCTCTCATCTCACTGGCGAGAACGTCGGGCAGTCCACCGTCGTCGGCATTGGCGGCGATCCGGTGATTGGCACCGGCTTCATCGACGTCCTGCGCATGTTTGAAGGTGATCCGGAAACTGAAGCGGTGGTCATGATCGGCGAGATCGGCGGCACCGATGAGGAGGAGGCAGCCGCTTACATCGAGGCACACATGACCAAGCCCGTCGTTGGCTTTATTGCCGGTCGCACCGCCCCACCGGAGAAACGCATGGGACACGCCGGCGCAATCGTCTCGGGCGGCATTGGCACGGCGGAATCAAAAATCAACGCGCTCCAGGCCGCAGGCGTGGATGTGGCAGATTTCCCCCGCGATGCGGCGCTGCTGGCAGCCGATCGAATCAAGGGATAACTGCTGGAAAAGCTTTCATCTATGGGGAGGGCAGGGAACCTATGGCACTCTTACTTGGCGCCGCACAACGCAACATTTCGCCCCCATTGGGCACGCACATGGCGGGGTATTACCACGTACGGCCAGCCAGCGCCGTGCATGATGATCTCTTTGCCAGGGCGCTCGTCATCGACGACGGCGACACAGCAATTGCGCTGGTAACTTGCGATCTAGTCTCTATTCGTGAAGAAAGCGTTGTCAACGCTAGGCAGCAGATCGCAGCAGCCACCGACATTCCCGGCGGCAACGTGCTTATCTGCTGCACTCATACGCACACCGGCCCCATTACGCGCGGCGACCGTAGCTCAGCCACTTTTGGCAGCATGAGCGAATCGTACATGGCGAACCTGGAAGCGCAGATCGCCGGGGCCGTGCAGGAAGCATGGGTTTCTCGAACGCAAGGCACATTGCGCATCGGCAAGTCGCAAGAGACCCGCATTGCTTTCAACCGCCGCTTCCACATGCGTGACGGCAGTGTCAAAACAAACCCAGGCAAGAACAATCCCGATGTCATTGAGCCGGTCGGTCCTATCGATCCCGACGTTTACGTGCTGCTCGCGGAAACCAGCCGAGGCGATCCTATTGGTGTGCTCGTTAATTACTCGCTCCACGCCGACACAACCGGCGGCGACCAGATTTCGGCCGACTATTCCGGATGGATGGAGAAGCACTTCAAGAATATGTCGCCGGAGTTAGATGATGCCGTCCTGCTCTACGCCAACGGCTATTGCGGCGACATTAACCACGTCAACGTGAACGATCCAGACCAACTCAAGGGGTTTGCAGAGTCCGAGCGCATCGGCCGCTCGCTCGCTGAGAGTGCCACCCAGGCGTTATCTCACTTGGAACCACTACAGGGCGGAATCGTCCATGCGGCCCAGCGCATCGAAGCGCTGCCCGCGGTTGTTCCAACCGCGGAAGACATTGCCTGGGCGCGGGAAGCGGTGGCTACCTCACCGATGGGCGGCGGCCCGGGACGAGACGACCTGGTGAAGGCACATCGCAATCTGGCACTTCAGGAGTTGAACAAGCAGCACTTCGACACGGAAGTCCAGGTATTGGCCGTTGGCAACGTCGCGATTACGGCCCTCCCCGGTGAGATGTTCGTCGAACTTGGACTCGCCATCAAGGAGCACTCGCCATTCGAGCACAACCTGCTGGCAGAGCTGGCAAACGGCAACCTTGGGTACATCTGTACGGAAGCGGCATATCCGCAAGGGGCATATGAGCCGACATCCAGCCGCGTACTGCCGGGCTCCGGCGAGCAACTCGTCCGCGCGGCCCTCGACCTGCAGCGTACGATGGCTGGGACATAACACAGATGGAGACCGTTGCCGCCGCTGCTTGCGCCCTCTTGCCGGCGTAATGTTTGCACGAGCGCACCCTCGCCGCAGCACGCTGCTGTAATGATAGGCTCCGCTGGTTTATAATTGAAGAGGAATACACTATACTTGCTTTGCGCTATTGAATTGCGTTTGAGGAAGCATATCCTTTGACGGGGCAAGCGCAAGAGCACTAACAGTCGACTATTGCAGGAAGTAAAGTACACGGATAATGACGAGAAACGACCTAGTCATCCGCGTCGCTGGTGAGGCTGGCGAAGGGATAGTTTCAACCGGCCAACTGCTCACCCAAGCGGCACTGCGGGGCGGATTCCACGTTCTCACCTACTCACAGCCGCCGTCCGAGATCAAGGGCGGGCATGCGTTCTATCAAATCAGGCTCAATGCGTACCGCTCCTATAGTAAAGGCGATTCCGTAGATATTCTTCTCGCCTTCAATCAGGAAGCATACGACCGCAACGCAGCCGAAACGAAAGATGACGGCTTATTGGTCTATGACCCTTCAGAGGTGACGCCGTCAGCAGATAGTCACTTCGTACAAGTAGAATTCCCGCTCAACGATATCGCCAAGAATCAGCTCAAATTTCCCATCGCCAAGAATGTTGTGGCGGTTGGCGCGCTGGCGGAGCTCTTTGGCTTGCCGACAAAGCACCTTGATTCCCTCATCGAAGAACGATGGTTGCGGAAAGGCGAAGCGGTAGTCCAGAAGAATTTGGACGCACTGCGCGCGGGAATTGACTATGTCATTGCAAACGTCCCGCAGCGAGAGAACTTTGCCCTCTACCCTGAGAAATCTCATGCCGGTGAAATCATGGTGAGCGGCAGTGAAGCAATCGGCCTTGGTGCAATTGCCGCCGGATGCGGCTTTATGGCGGGCTATCCAATTACACCTGCCAGCGACATCAAAGAATTCCTAGAGGTACACTTGCCAAAAACTGGCGGCCACGCGCTGCAAGCGGAAGACGAACTTGCCGCCATCGGCATGGTGCTCGGGGCATCGTTCGCGGGATCAAAAGCGATGACGGCGACCTCCGGCCCCGGTTTTAGCTTGATGATCGAGATGCTTGGACTTGCAGCGATGGCGGAACTCCCCTGCGTCATCGTGGACGCGCAGCGGGCCGGGCCTTCAACCGGCATGCCGACCCGCCATGAGCAGGGCGATCTCTACCAGGCCGCCTTTGCGGGACATGGCGAGTGCCCCCGCATAGTGTTGGCGCCCACATCGGTAAGAGACTGTTTCTACCAAACGGTTAATGCTTTCAATCTCGCTGAGAAATATCAGACTCCCGTCATCCTGCTTGGCGATACGCTGCTAAATGTACGCTCAGAGAGCATTCCCCGTCCTGACTTGAACGAAGTCGCAGTAATAGACCGTCTGTTGTTCTCTGAGAACGGCAACGGCGTCGGCGTCGTTGACGAGGGCGGTAGCATGAACGGTGAGTATCATCGCTACGTGCTCACGGAGAACGGAGTCTCACCCATGGCCGTCCCAGGTCAAGCAGGCGGGCAGTATATTGCCACCGGCCTTGAGCATAACGAAGAAGGCCTCCATCGCTATGACGAGGCAACGCATACAATCATGACCCAGAAACGCTTTCGCAAACTCGAGCGCGCAGCTCTTGAGGCGCCTGAGGCAGACCGGTTCGGCGACCCGAGCGCTGAAATCGGCATTCTCACGTGGGGCTCTACTGTGGGCTCCGTCATCGAGGTAATTCGCCAAGCTGAGGAAGAAGGCCTAAAGCTCGATATGTTGGCGCCAAGAATGCTCATGCCGCTTCCGGACCATGAGTTGCGGCCCTTCATCGAAAGCAAGCGCGTGATCATAGTCCCGGAAGTAAATTACGTCGGTCAATTCGCCAACATGGTCACGAGCCAGTACCCGCGCGATTACGTGCGGATCAACATTTTCGGCGGCATGCCGTTCCGCGTCGACTGGCTCCTGGAACAGATAAGAGAGGAAGTGGCACAGCATGTCTAGTGTTATAACCGCAGAGAAGCGGAAGGTAGCCGATTACAAGGGCGATGAACGCCCGACGTGGTGCCCCGGTTGTGGTGACTTTGGCGTCCTCAACGCTGTCTTCAAGGCGTTAAGCGAGCACAACTTCGATCCCAAAGATGTGATCATCGTTTCCGGTATCGGTTGCTCTAGCCGCCTGCCCTTCTTTACTGATGCCTATGGTTTTCACACGGTTCACGGGCGTGCGATGCCGGTTGCCGCCGGGATTCGCGCGGTACGGCCGGAAATGCCGGTCTTGGCCATGGGTGGTGACGGCGATGCCTTCGCCATAGGTGTGGGACATCTCATTCACGCCATCCGACGCAACCTGAACATTTGCTACGTGGTGATGGATAACGCGGTGTACGGCCTTACCAAAGGGCAGACTTCTCCCACCGCCGAGCGCGGCCTGGCGACCAAAGCAACGCCGCAAGGCGCCAGCGACCCGGCCGTAAATCCGCTTCTCCTTGCTCTCGCCACCGGTTGCACGTATGTCGCTCGCGGCTTTTCCAGCAAGCCCAAGGAACTGGCCGACCTCATCGCCCGCGGCATCGCGCATCAGGGGTTTGCCTTCATAGATACGTACAGCCCCTGCCCGACGTTCAATACGGTCAACACCTTCAAATACTATCGGGATGCCACAGAAGATCTTCCCGTCGACTTCGATCCTACGAATTTCAACACCGCCTTGCAATTTGCCGCCAGTGAAGACCCGCTCTATTTGGGTCTCTTTTACCAAGATGAACAGCCTACCTTCGAGGATCGCATCCTAAGCAACCGGCCGGAAGAAACAAGCAGTCCCATGACCGTGGTGGAGAATCTGTTCGAACAGATGAGCTAGTAGTTGGTCATTGCTACTCTCTAGAGAAGTCTCGCAAGCGGACTCCATAAAGCTGGAGTTCGCTTTTATGCGCCTGCTTGCGAGCCTCGGAGCTTTGCTTAACATTCATGCCGCCAGGACTGTATACTAGTGGCTGAGGGCTGGAAATTCGCCACGTCTGAAGCGTGTACTTCGCTGTAGGTGGCGAGACAATTATCCAGCCTATTTTGCAGTAATAGTAGATACGTTTTCGGTGCCAATGCACCGACTTTGATATTCATTTTCGTGGGAGTACCGTACCGTGCTGGAGCATGACGTCGTAGTGGTAGGCGCCGGTCTTGCCGGCATGCAAGCTGCGCTGCACGCGGCACGCCAGGGCGTAAGCGTTGCCATTCTCACGAAGGTACACCCCGTGCGCAGCCATTCAAACGCCGCGCAGGGCGGCATCAATGCTGCTATGGAAGAGGACGATCCCTGGGAAGACCACGCCTACGATACGGTTAAAGGCAGCGACTACCTGGGAGACCAAGACGCCATCGAGGTGTTGTGCAGTGAAGCTCCGGAAACGATCATCGAGCTTGAGCACATGGGGGTCATCTTCAACCGAGGCTCTCGCGGCCAGATAGACCTGCGCGCCTTCGGCGGCCAGGCACGCAAGCGCACCTGCTACGTGTCCGACATTACCGGCCAGGTCTTACTCCACGTCATTTACGAGCAACTGATGAAGGCCGGAACCACGGTCTATGAAGAGTGGTTTGTGACATCGCTCGTCCGTCAGAATGACGCGGTCTGCGGTGTAATTGCCATGGATCTGTGTACGGGTGAACTCCAACTCATCAAAGCGAAAGCCGTAATCCTTTGCACCGGCGGCTCCGGGCGCGTGTACGAACCCAGCAGCAACGCCCTCATCTGCACCGGCGACGGCTACGCACAGGCCTATCGCGTGGGCGCGCCCCTTATGGACATGGAAATGGTGCAGTACCACCCCACGACACTGCCAGGCAACGGCGCGCTCATGACCGAAGGGGCACGCGGCGAGGGGGCGTATCTCATCAATGCAGACGGTGAGCGTTTCATGAAGCGCTACGCGCCAAACATGATGGAACTGGCCTCGCGAGACGTGGTTTCGCGGGCGGAGCAGACTGAGATCAATGAAGGTCGGGACATTAATGGCTGTGTTCTCCTCGATGTTCGGCACCTTGATCGCAACACGATTCTGCAGAAGCTCAGCCAGATTCGCGAGCTTGGTCTCGAATATGAAGGTGTCGACATTATTGAAGAGCCCTGTCCCGTACGGCCCGGCATGCATTACATGATGGGCGGCATCAAGACGGACATCGAAGGAGCCACGTTCGTCAAGGGTCTCTACGCCGCCGGAGAATCGGCGTGCGTCTCCGTACATGGCGGCAATCGCCTGGGTGCCAACTCGCTTCTCGATACACTTGTGTTTGGCAAACGGGCGGGCACGTCCGCCGTCCTCTATGCAGATAGCATTGACTCTCCGGACATCCCGGACTCGCGCTTGCAGGAAGACCAGGAGCACATTAACGGCATTCTCGCTCAAGACAGAGACAGCGGGGAACGCGCCGCAGCGCTGCGGCTAACCATGGGTGAGACCATGCATCGGCATGTCGGCGTCTTCCGCACCCACAATGGCCTGGTTGAAGCGCAAGCCATTGTAGCTAACCTGAAGGAACGTTTTCGAAACGTTCGTGTCGATGACAGGGGCAAGATATTCAACACCGATCTGCTCTTTGCGTTGGAAGTCGGCCTGATGCTCGATGTCGCGGAAGCCATCGTGGCAGGCGCGCTGTTTCGCACCGAAAGTAGAGGCGCCCACTACCGTACCGACTACCCGGAGCGCAATGATGATGACTGGCTGAAGCATACCTTGGTGTTTCACGGTGACAGCGGCCCGCGCTTAGAAACGCTGCCCGTCACGATTACCCAGTGGCAACCAGCGAGGAGAACGTACTAAATGCAATTCAGGCTCACCGTTAGACGCTTTGATCCTGAGGCAGAGAATCCCGCTCCATACTGGCGTGAGTACGACGTGGATGTGCCTGAGAATGCTACGGTTCTCGACTGTCTTATCCACATTCGGGAGTACGTCGACGGTACGCTAGCCGTGCGCTGCTCGTGCCGGTCGGCCATCTGCGGATCGTGCATGATGCGCGTCAACGGCCAGGCGCGCCTGGCTTGCGCCACTAAAGCGAAAGACATGCAGGCCAGCGGCGATGCGATCACGGTTGAGCCGGGCGGCAACATGCCGGTGCTCAAGGATTTGATCGTGGACATGGATGTGTTTTGGAACAAGATCCGCCAGGTCAAACCTTGGCTGGAGCCGGTTCAGCCGGTTCCTGAGCGCGAATACCTGGTGCCCAATGAGACCATCCTCGATCTCACCGTGGCCATGAACTGCATCATGTGCGGTGCCTGCGTTTCCGACTGTACCTCCCTGGAAGTCGATAAGAATTTCCTCGGGCCGGCGGCCCTGGCGAAGGCGTACCGGTTCGTTGACGACCCCCGCGACGATACCAGGCAAGAGCGGCTGGTAGAACTCAGCGACTCCGGCGGCGTGTACGACTGCACGCATTGCTTCTTCTGTGTAGAAGTCTGTCCGAAAGGTGTCGCGCCGCTGGAGCGCATCGTGGAGATACGCGAGCGTGCCCAATCCGCGGGTGTCACGAATAATGCCGGTACCCGCCATGCAAAAGCCTTTGAAGGAATCATCCGAGACAGCGGCATCCTGGATGAGCCGATGCTCTTACTGCGCTCGATCGGCATGAATCCGGTGGAGCAAATGAAAAACGTGCCCGGCGGCGTGCGCCTCTTGCGCGCAGGTAAACTGCCGTTGGCTTCAGGCCCGTTTCATCACAAGATTCCGGGCCATGGCAATGTACAACGCCTCTTTGAAAAAGTGGAGTCTTCCCAGTGAAGTACGCCTTCTTTCCCGGTTGTGTCTCTCGGGGCGCATGCCCGGAGCTCATGCAATCTCTCACGGCAGTGGCGGCACACATCGGCATGGAACTGGAACTCATGGAGACCGCTTCGTGCACCGGCGCCGGCGTCATCAGCGAGCGCAATCAGAAACTGGCCGACGCCTTGAATGCCCGCAACTTTG
The DNA here is from genome assembly GCA_026710945.1 of Chloroflexota bacterium. NCBI lineage: Bacteria > Bacillati > Chloroflexota > Chloroflexota bacterium. The sequence continues at coordinate 44,759 of JAPOQA010000040.1, read as the reverse complement.
CCTTGGCGGAACAGACCGGTTTGCCGCTCATGAACATTTGCAGCACGTGCCAGGGCGTGATGAGTAGTGTCAATGAGCGACTCAAGGCCCGACCGGAGTACCTGGCAGAGATCAATGAGATGCTCGCGGAAGAGGGCTTGTCGTATTCCGGCAGAGCTGAACCACGCAACTTCATGTGGGTGCTGGTGGAAGACTTCGGCCTGGATAATCTGCGCAAGCTCGTGAAGCGACCTCTATCGGAACTGAATGTCGCTCCCTTCTATGGCTGCTACATTTCACGCCCGACCGACATCCTGGGTTACCATGACTTTCCTCAGCGCGGAGTTTACCTTGAGATGATCATCGAGGCATGCGGCGCGACGCCGGTGGACTACTCCGGCAAGAAGAAGTGCTGTGGTTTCCCCATTATCACTATGAACCGCACGAATTCGCTCAAGATGGCGGGCAATCACGTCGGTGAAGCATCGGAAAAGGGCGCCGACTTCATGGTCACGCCCTGCCCGCTGTGTCACTTGAACCTGGACGCACAGCAGCCTGACGCCGCCAGAGTTGTACAAACACCCCTCAACTTACCGATATTGCACCTTTCACAACTCATCGGCATGGCACTGGGCCTCGACGATGCGGACCTTGGCCTCAATCGCCACGTCGTCTCCACCAATCCGGTGCGCGAGCGGCTCCATGCGCTGCCGCTAGCCTAGCAACTCAACACGTTTGTATTGATGAGTGAGAGTAACGGCAGCACAGGGCGCAGAGGCGGGGGACAAGCCCCCGCGCTACGGTTTGACTGGCGGTGTGCCGGCACGTGACGAGGACACAGATGCCGCCCTTCATCGGGTAGCGTAGGTTTGTAACCTGCGCCGTTTTCATGCGCCCTGCTTACAATCATCAAAGCAATGCACCGGCCATTCGGCCTGGGCAAGAAAGAATGAACTTGGAGGCTTTCCATAGATGCGTAAGAAAGTGACGATCGTTGGCGCCGGTCAAGTGGGCGGCTCTTGCGCTCGGCGGCTTGCCGAGCGCGACTATGCGGACATCGTACTCATTGACATCGTAGAAGGGTTGCCACAAGGCAAAGCCCTCGACATCCTGCAGGCAGCGCCCATCGTCAACTATGACTCGAAGGTTGTCGGAACCAATGACTACGCCGACACCGCAGGATCAGATGTTGTTGTCATTACAAGCGGCAGCCCGCGCAAACCCGGTATGAGCCGCGACGACCTGCTGGCCGTCAATCAAAAAGTGATCACTGCCGTCACAGGGGAGATCGTCAAGCACTCGCCCGGCTGCACCATCATCGTCGTGACCAATCCGGTTGACGCCATGACTCACCTCGCGTGGAAAGTTAGCGGCTTTCCCACAAACCGCGTCGTAGGGCAGGGCGGCGTGCTCGACTCGGCACGGTATCGCACGTTTCTCGCTCAGGAACTCGGCGTATCTATGCGCGACATCACCGGCTACGTGCTCGGCGGCCACGGCGACCAAATGGTCCCATTGCCGCGCTACACGAGTGTCTCCGGCAAGCCGGTTTCAGACTTCATCGCACCCGATAGACTGGAAGAAATAATCCAACGCACGCGCGACGGCGGCGCCGAAATTGTAAACCTCCTCAAGATTGGCAGCGCCTATGAAGCGCCGGGGGCCGCGCTGGTGGAGATGATCGACGCCATTCTGCTCGACCAAAAGCGGGTATTGCCGTGCGCGGCGTACCTCGAGGGGGAGTACGGCATTAGCGGCGTCTACGTCGGCGTTCTCATACAACTTGGCGCCGGTGGCGTAGAGAGCATCGTGGAGCTCGATCTCACCGCAGACGAATGCGCCATGCTCAACCAATCCGCGGACGCTGTACGCGAGTTAGTGGACGTAATGGGCATTTAAGCGGCTACTTTCGCACCAACTCTCGCATGGAGATCACAGCTCTTCGTACCCTCCACAGTCTCCGGTAGCGCAGGTTTGCAACCTGCGCATACCTGGCACAAGTCGGCACGTGCGTGCCGTCCCTCTACTGCGACCGAACGAGGCAAGCAGACCAAATCCGGACCGGATTGGTGTCGCGGGCCTAGGCAGACTAAGGCGATGCCGACCGAGCAACTTGCGGCGCTTCTTCAGCAAGCGAGGCGATACGCTCACGCAAGTCCGCCTGTATGCCAACCAGATCCGGTTCGAGGACAAACATCCCATTCACGTACTGGGCGGTTACCAGTCCGGACGCCTCATCGATCGCGTAGGTGTCTATACTGTCGGCATCCACGTTCCTGGCAAACCTGGCCAGGAGCACTAACGTCTGTAGCGAGATGTTGGTGTTCACCGCGTGGCGGAAGTCATTGTAGAGCGCGGGTAAACGCAGCAAGGTACGCGGCGTCAGCGCCTGTGCCTTGAGCGCGTACATTACCTGCTGCTGCCGGTACATACGCCCGAAGTCGCCGGTAGGACTGGACTTACGCGTCCGCGCATACTTCAATGCAGTTTCACCATCGAGGTGCTGCACACCGGCCTTGAGCACGAACGGTTCGTAGTTGATGCCGTCCGCCGCCGGAAACTGCATGTCAGCAATGTCGGCTGGCACATCAATGGAGACACCGCCGAGCGTATCGACGATGCGCGCAAAACCGGAAAAGTTCACCACCGCATAGTAGGGAATGTTCACACCGAGGACGTGCTCAAGTTTGGCGCGTGCAAGTTCGGCGCCGCCATGCGCGTAGGCAGCGTTGATGCGCTGCGGCTGCGGAAGCCCCTCCAGGCTCACGCGCAGATCCCGCGGCACAGACGTCAGCAGCACGCGCTTGTGGTCCACGTCGATGCTGAGCATGGCAATGGCATCGCTGCGCCCCGACAGCGCGTCCCACGAATCTACGCCAAGGAGAAGGATGTTTACAACCTGAGGGCTCACCTCAGCACGCTCATCAATTGGCTCCACCGCTTGATCGGATTTGGATACGCTGGCTACTATCGAGCACCCCGCCAGCATGCCGGCGAATAAGCAGAGGCTAAGCACTTTCAACCAGCGTGCCGTCCGCGTTCGCTTCATCCGCTGACTACCTCCTACGCTCTCTGCCGGTGATACGAGTCACTTTCTCTATCATGACCCAAGAAAGTGAAGGCTGTATGAGTATTCAGCAATCCGCGCCCGCATCTTCACCAACGAGTAAATGCGGGATAGCGCCCGCCCGAACACAAGCCCGCGCAGACTGCCCCGATGTGACGTATCGATGGCGCTTGGCAAGCCTAGCACACATGTATCATGTGCACCAATTGGCCTTTCTCCACTTCGGAGCGTGCAAAGATGAAACTGCACGTGGCTCGGAGTATGATTATGCAAGTAAAAGGTTACCAGGATCTCCAGAGTGACTATTTCCATACAGCACATCGACCTCAACGTCCTCAACATGAAGACGCGTATGCCGTTTCGCTACGGTATAGCTTCTTTAGAGTCTGTCCCTCACCTCTTCCTGCGCGTGACGGCAGAAATTGACGGTGCAACGGCTATGGGTGTCTCAGCGGAAGGCCTGCCGCCGAAATGGTTTACCAAGAACCCCGATACGACCTTCGCGGAAGACCTCGACGAGATGCTGACGGTGATCCGGCAAGCGGTGAAGTTTGCGCTGGATTCACCAGCGACGAGTAGCCCATTCGACCTGTGGCAAGGGATTTACCAGCACCAATCGACCTGGGCAGCCGACACGAGCTATCCACCCCTCCTATGGGGGTTTGGCGTAAGCATGGTAGAGCGGGCATTGATCGACGCCTTCTGCCGCGCTACCGGGAGAACTCTTGCGCGGGCCATGCGAGACAACTCACTCGGGGTCCGCCTCGACGCCCTTCATGGAGAACTCAGCGGTTACGAACCTGCTGACCTACTGCCAAAACATGCCAATCGCACGATGATTATTCGGCATACAGTCGGCTTGGCCGATCCGCTAACCGACAGCGAGGTCCCGCAAGATGAGCGCCTGACCGACGGCTTGCCGCAATCGTTAGAGGCAAGCGTGCAGTTCTACGGTCTTACCCATCTCAAGATCAAGCTATCGGGCAACACCGATGTTGATGTCGAGCGCTTGCAGCGCATTGCCCGGATTATGGAAACCCACGCGTCCGCAGGCTTTGCCCATACTTTGGACGGCAACGAGTTTTATACGGAAGTGGGTCCGTTTCAACGATTCTGGGAGACGATTCAGTCCGAGTCTACGCTCCGCTCCTTCCTAGATCGTGCGCTCTTCGTGGAGCAGCCGTTCCATCGAGACGTAGCTCTAAGTGATTGTGTACGTTTGGATCTCCAGCGGTGGCACGGTCGGCCCCCATTGATCATCGATGAGTCAGATGGAGAGTTGAACAGTATCGCCGCTGCGCTGGTTTGCGGCTATGCCGGCGGCAGTCACAAGAATTGCAAGGGTGTTTTTCGCGGGATCGCGAATGCCTGCCTGCTCGAGCACAACCGGCAGCACAATCCCAAGCAGGCCTACATCTTAAGCAGCGAGGACCTTTGCAGTGTGGGTCCGGTTGCCATGATCCAAGACCTCACTGTGGCAGCGAACCTGGGAATCGACCACGCGGAACGCAACGGACATCACTATTTTGCGGGGCTCAGCATGTATCCGCAGCGCGTCCAGGCGCAGGTGCTGGCAAACCACGGCACGATTTATCGCCGTCACGACGAGGGGTTTCCGGCGCTCGACGTGCGCGACGGTCGGGTGGACGTATCGAGTATCGTGGACGCGCCGTTCGGGTACGGCTTTGACCTCGATACGACACAGTTCACACCTCTGGACGAATGGAACGTAGATTCCTTGGAAGACTGAGCCGGCGTTGAGAATTGTCGGTATCCGGCCGCTAGCCCCCTTCTTGAGCAAAGAGCAGGATGTGCCCGTTGCAGTCTTCGACTTCGAATTCGCGCAGCCCCCATGGCTTCTTGACCGGACCGTCCTCGTACTCCGGTCTGATCGTGACTCCTCTCCGCCAGTACTCTGCGAACAGTTCATCGATCAGCACACAGTGAATGTATGTGTATCCAGCCGTAGTCGGTTCAGTGCCGTGGCGGCGGCGGTAGCCGGTGAAACGCATACGTTGCACGCTCTTGCCTCCCCCGCCGCCTATTGAGACTCGAGCATGACCCCCACGCGCCATATCCACAAAATCGAGCGTAAAGCCTAGAATCTCGCAGTACCACGACGCGGTTGCTTCAACATCTGCAACTTCTAGCACTGGCTGGATGCCATAGAAGTGATATCTCTCTGCATCGATGGGAGATTTCATTGGATTTCCTTGGAGTTCTTGGCTGGATCGACACGCCCAGCTCTATGGTACCCGCTACGGTTGGAACGGCTTCCCCAGCCGGATGACGCGTTCCGCTCGTGCGTACCAGCCTTGGGGAGCAAAGTCGGACGTGTGTAGGTAGCACTGCACGCGCACTTCATCACTGCCCGCGGTAAAGGTGAGAAGCCGGCTCATCGGCAGCGTTGTACGTCCGGCATGGTGGCGGGCAAGTGCGGCGCAGTTGATGAAGTTCACGTCCCATTTCCGTTCAATGTGCGACCGTCCGCCATGCCGGTCGTCAGGATGGGTGTGCGTATGGCCGCCGAGCCAAAGGTCGATCGCCCCCGGCCGCTCTGCCAGGTATCGCTCGAATGCCTGGGAGTCCGGGTGTTCATCCAAGAAGTACAAGTACGAAGCCCCTGCCGGCCCGCCATCGGCAAAGTAGCCGTGGTAGTGCCCGCGCCATGCGCCGCTCTCATCCTTGCGGTAACCTTCCCAGGGCCCTGAAGCCACCGTAGTTTCCTTGAGCATGTGGTGATGTGCGGAAGCTATGATGCAATCTGGATTTGACTCTACAATTTCACGCCACCAGGCGGAAGTCTCGCCAGTCACCGCACCCGATGGGTAGCCGCCGCCGCTTGGATTGCGTCCCACCGGTGGCGGCAAATCGTTGCGGTCGCCCATCATGAGAATGAACATGTTGCCGACACGAATTGCATACCGCTCCCACGATCCCTCGATGGGATACGGTCGCTGCGCCGCATTCACCCCGGAGAACTGACGACTTTCACCCGTGGGGTCAACCCATTTGCGGAACCACCATTGAGTCGGTTCCGTATGGAACGTAGCATCATGGTTGCCCACCAGGTTGTAAAAGTGCTCGCGTCGGTGGTGTTGCGCCGCGCCGAACTGGCGCACAACTTCCTCACCTTCCGCATCGTCAGGCGAGCCCTGATTGCCGGAGAGGTCGCCGAGATGAAGCATGATGTCCCACTGAAACGTCGGCCCTCCTTCAGCTCCGCCAAACTCCGACTGCCGAATCGCTTCGGCCAAGCTCTCGCGGCCAAACCTCTTGTCTGTGCCTACATGCGCGCAGCCGGTAGCCCAAACTGAAAATGTCTCCACTGGCATGTGCTTTCCTTCATTTTCCGTAAGCAAGAGAATCTGAAACTTTGCACCTATTCAGGCCATTATGTAAATGTGACTGCGCCGGGCCGGTGCGACGGGGGCGTGCCTGCACTGCGAACTCTTCCACCTTCCAGCGCTCGAGCGCGCTGCACACCAGCATCTCAATGGTAAACACTACCCAGCGAGGCCGCAAAGACATCCCATCTGAGAATCGCTATCATAAAGGTCAGCAACTTGGCTACAAGATGCACAGCTGGACACAAGGGTAATTTCCCTCACCCTCGCAGATCGGGTGCGGCATGAGTTCAGAATCTTCGATCGGGCATTCCGCCCGAGTACATAGCGACACGCAGGGAGGATGGATGGGAGGCAAGTTTCTCTCAATCGATCAGGCGGTATGGCTCATCCAGGATGGCGCTGCCATTGGCGTGGGCGGATTCGTCGGTATCGGACATCCGGAGGCGCTTTCCGCGGCAGTAGAGCGGCGCTTCTTGCAGACCGGAGAACCACGAAATTTGACGCTCATGTATGGCGCCGGGCAGGGTGACCGCGAGACGCGCGGCCTCAATCACTTTGGCCATGAGGGGCTTGTCAAGCGTATTATCGGCGGTCACTGGGGTCTGGCGCCGAAGTTGTGCCAGCTCGTCCTCGACGGCAAGATCGAAGGCTACAATTTTCCCCAGGGTGTCATCATTCATCTCTTTCGCGACACCGCCGCGGGCAAGCCCGGCACGATCACACACGTTGGCCTTCACACGTTCGTAGACCCGCGTCTGGAAGGGGGTCGGGTCAACCCGGCCTCCACACCCGACCAATTGGTGCAACTCATAGAATTGAACGGAAAAGAGCACCTCTTCTATCCGCGCATTCAACTTGACGTCGGTTTCATACGGGGCACCACTGCCGATCCCGACGGCAACATCAGCATGGAACGCGAAGCCGTGTACGGCGAGATGCTCAGTGTGGCTCAGGCTGTGCATAACTGTGGCGGCACCGTGATCGCACAAGTTGAAAGGACGATTTCCACTCCATTACCCACACGGCAGATTAAGATTCCCGGCATTCTGGTAGATGTCGTAGCGGTGGCCGACCCCGCTGAGCACTGGCAGACGTTTAGTGAAGACTTCAATCCAGCGTACGTCTCAGAGACTCGCGGTGAGGCGCCGGACTTCCCGCCGCATGTCCTCGATGAACGCAAGATTATCGCCCGCCGCGCCGCATTGGAGCTGCAAAAGGGAGACATTGTAAACCTTGGCATTGGCTTGCCGGAGAGTGTGGCAGCGGTCGCGGCGGAAGAGAGCATCATCGCTGACCTGGTGATGACCGTAGAAAGCGGCGCCATTGGCGGCATCCCGGCCGGCGGTCTCTCTTTTGGAGCTTCGTTTATGCCCACGGCGCTGATCGACACGCCATACATGTTCGACTTCTATGACGGCGGGGGGCTGGATATCGCCTGCTTAGGCGCAGCGCAGATCGATGCCGCCGGCAACGTAAACGTCAGCCGTTTTGGGGGCGTCATCCCAGGCGCAGGCGGCTTTGTGAACATAAGCCACAATGCCAAACGCATCGTATTCTGCGGCACGTTCACGGCTGGCGGTCTGGAGGTCATGATTCAAGACGACGAACTGCAAATCGCCCGCGAAGGCAAACACCCAAAGCTGGTGCAAGCGGTCGAGCAAGTCACCTTCAACGGTGCCTACGCACGCTCGCTGGGGCGCGTCATTACGTACGTTACCGAGCGTGCAGTCTTTACTCTCACAGATCAGGGACTTACACTCACGGAGATTGCACCCGGCGTGGATCTGGAAAGAGACCTGCTTGCACACATGGCTTTTCGGCCTCATATCGCTCCCGATCTGTGCCCTATGGATTTGCGCCTCTTCCGCGTAGAGCCCATGGGCCTGGCCGAGAAGTTCAGATAGCCTGCAGTCGTCTTGTTGCAGTCATGGGGAATCTCTTGGGTCTCGAGGCCGATAAAGCTCTTCTACAGGGAAAGCACATCAAGGCGCTCTTGCTCGACCTGGACGGTACGCTCTACTTCAAAGGTGTGCAGATTCCGCGCGCCGACCAGGCTCTCGTTGCGCTGAGAGAGATGGGAATTCGGGTGTGTTTCCTTACCAATACCGACTCCAAAACCGCGAGTACCGTCCATCGCGAGTTAGCTGCAATGGGCTTGACAATTGAGGAGGAGACGGTATTCAGTGCCGCCAGCGCTGGAGTGCGCTTCCTGATGCAGCACCCTGGAAAACGCAGCTATTGTCTGGTCTCAAACGAATTGGCCGCCGAGTTTGCACCTTTTCTTGCCGATGAGGGTGCCGTAGACTATGTTGTTGTCGGAGACTTTCGAGATTCCGTAAGTTACGAAGTCCTCAACACGGCCTTCCGCTATGTCATGGAAGGCGCTGAGATCATAGCTCTACAAAAGGGTAGGTACTTCGTGAACACTGAAGGTAACAACCTGGATACGGGAGCCTTTGTGCAGCTCTTGGAGTATGGCTCCGGCAAAACTGCCAGAGTCCTTGGGAAACCATCGCCGGACTTCTTCAGAATGGCAGCAGCGCAGGTTAGATGCTCTCCCGAGGAAATCGTGGTTGTGGGAGATGACGTGACTACTGACATCGTTGGAGCACGTGCGCTAGGCGCGCTGAGTGTGCTGGTCCGCACGGGAAAGTATTCTGATGAGACTCTGGCGTGCTCCGCCGTCAAGCCCGATCTGATTGTAGATTCCATCGCCGACGTGCCACCGCTTCTTGCTGAGATTGCACGATGAAGAGTGCGCAAGCGCGCACCGCCGCAAGCACATGGCCTCCTTTCAACAGGAATCCTTGCAAGCAGACCATGGATCCCAGAGAGGCAACAAGCAAACAACTCAGAACTAGCAGACCCTGACTTGATAGAATCGTAAGGCTACATTTTGTGTTATGCCGAGCGCAGCGACGAACAGAGTTTGCGGAATCTCGAAGTCCTCGCACCCTAGATTCTTCGTCGCTGCGCTCCTCAGAATGACAGCTTGTCGTACTGCGTCGGGCGTGCACCTGTGCGGCGTTTCGCAAGTTCGCACGGTGTAAGTCAAGTTCTACTTACTTGAAAACTGATCCTTTGCATAGAGGGTGTCTTGAATATCGCATACATGGGGCACACACTTAGGATTAATGTTCTCACTCCCCGGGGAGACCATGCGTGATTCCGACCAGAGGCAAGATTCATACTCACTCTCCCTGGGAAGTCCTCCGCAATACCCAAACCTGTTGGCGAGGAAACCCCCTCTCCCTGGGGAGAGGGTTGGGGTGAGGGGATGTCTTTAGATATTTACCCAGGGACGCACACTATGGCAAGACTATCGTCGAAATGATGATGGAATGCGAAGGAAGCCAATTTCGGGCCATGCTCTCGACACATGCAAAAGAGCGTCAAAAGTAGTCCAACCAGCCCATCGCTTTCACCAACCCTCGGAGGAAAGAAGGGAATATGAACAGTCAACAGCCGGTAATCCTGGCCGCTGCCCGCACGCCGATTGGGAAATTCGGCGGCGCGCTGAGTGAACTCGCGGCTCCTGAATTAGGTGTAGTTGCCTCACAGGCGGCATTGGCGCGGGCAGAGATCGCGCCCGATGAAGTACAGGTTTCGATTTTCGGTCAAGTTTACCAGGGCGGCAGCGGCATGAATCCGGCGCGACAGGTAGGCATTCGCGCCGGCGTGCCTGAAGGGTCGCCGGCCATGACCATAAACCAGGTCTGCGCATCGGGACTGCAAGCCGTTGGGCTTGCCGCCCAGTACATTCGCCTGGGGGAAATCGACGTGGCCTTAGCCGGCGGCATGGAAAGTATGAGCCGAGCCCCCTATGTGTTACCCGATGCACGGTGGGGCAGCAAGCTGGGACATGCCAAAGTCGTGGATACACTCCTTGGCGACGGCCTCTGGGATGCCTTTGCCGACTGCCACATGGCGACCACCGCAGATACTCTCGCGCAGGAATATGGCATTTCGCGGGAAGCGCAAGACGAGTATGCGCTGGAGAGCCAGCAACGCTACGCTGCCGCGCGGCGGGCCTGCTTCCTTTCTGCCGAGATTGTTCCTGTTTCAGTGCCCCAGCGCCGCGGTGCACCAAGAGTCATAGACGATGATGAATACCCCCGGCCGGATACAGACCGAGACGCGTTGGCCTCGCTCCGTCCGGCTTTCAAAGACGTTACGACCATCACCGCCGGCAACGCCTCCGGCATTAACGACGGCGCTGCCGCCATCGTGGTGGCATCCGCAGAGTGGGCGCAAGCGCACAATCGGCAGCCGCTTGCCACCCTCAGCGCGGTCACGACCACCGGTGTTGCGCCGGTACGCATGGGTATCGGGCCGGCCAAAGCAACCCGTCTCCTCCTTGAAAAGACCGGTCTTAGCCTCGACGACATTGACCTTCTCGAGATCAACGAAGCCTTCGCCGCGCAAGTGCTCTCAGTCGAAGCCGAGCTCAATTGGGACCGCTCACGCGTGAACGTAAACGGTGGTGCCATTGCCGTCGGTCACCCGGTCGGCGCCAGCGGCGCCCGCATTTTGGGCACGCTCATCTTCGAAATGGAGCGACGCAACGTGCGGCGGGGCATTGCCGCGCTGTGCGCTGGCGGCGGCATGGGCATCGCCGCCTTGGTGGAACGAGAGGTGCACTAGCTTCATGAGACTAGAAGGAAAGCACGCGCTCATCACCGGCGCCTCCCAGGGTATCGGGCGCACCACAGCTCTCATGCTCGCCCGCGAAGGCGCCGACGTAGCAATTAATCACTACCCCGACGCGGAAGGTGTGCACCGGCAAAATGCAGAGGCAGTGGCAGCGGAAGTGGTGAACATGGGACGCCGTGCCCTCGTGGTCGGCGCAGACGTGGCACAAGAACAACCAAGTACTGCGATGGTCGAGCAGACCATTCAGGAGTTTGGCTGCCTCGACATACTGGTGAACAACGCCGGCATCCTGCGCGACGCCACTCTGCGCAACTTAAGCCGCGAGCATTGGGACGAGGTGCTCGACGTAAATCTCGGCAGCATGTTCAATTGCTCCAAGCCCGCAGCCATCCATATGCGCGAGCGCGAGACAGGCAGCATCGTGAACGTGGCATCAGTTATCGCTCTCATGGGCAATATCGGCCAGACCAACTATGCGGCAGCCAAAGCCGGCGCCATTGGCTTTACGAAGTCACTGGCCAGAGAATTGGCGCGGTATCACGTGCGGGTCAATGCCGTAGCGCCTGGATTCATGGATACCGATATGACGCGCGCCATCGACGACGAGATTAGGGAGCAGGTCCGCCAGCAGATCCCACTTGGGCACTTTGGCAGGGCGGAGGACGTGGCCGCCGCCATCCTCTTCCTGGCCTCCGAAGATGCTCGCTACATCACCGGTGAGGTGCTAAGCGTCAATGGCGGCTGGTATATGTGAGAATAAATCATGGGGTCTGGCTCCGACGTAGCGCGGGGGCTTGTCCCCCGCTCTGTTCGAGAACACAAACTCTAGGCTCGAGCGGATGACATCGCCGCCGCGATTCTCTTCCTTGTTTCGGATGAGGCCCGCTACATCACCGGCGAGGTGCTGAGCGTGAACGGCGGCTGGTATATGTAATATCCAGTTTTCCGATTCCTCTCCGACGTAGCGCGGGGGCTTGTCCCCCGCGCTGTTCGAGAACACAAACTCTAGGCTCGAAAGGAAACGTCCGATGCTCATCGACACCGCACAATTCAAGACCAAACACCTCGCCGACGACGCCGTGCTTCCACCCGAGCAGACCGCGCTCATCATCGTGGACATGATGCGGCGCTTCTGCGATCCGACCTGGCTGGGAAGCGGCAGCAAAGAGAGCGAGCAGTGGTTTACGGCGGAATTGCAGACTGTGATCCCCAACCTGCGCTCGATCCTGGATGCCTTTCGCGCCTCCGGCGGCCTCGTGGTCCACGTGGTCAATGCCAAATGGACTGCGGAAGCGCGCGAGGCCGTGCCTTACCAGCGCGGCCGCGACTACGACTACTTCGATTCCCACGCCATGTCCGTAACCGACGAACTCGCACCTCAAAGAGATGAAATCGTTGTCAGGAAATTGACAAGCTCTGCTTTCACCGGCACGGGTCTTGACTACATGCTCAACAACGCGGGCATTAAGAATGTGGTCCTCACCGGACAGTATGGTGGTGCCTGTGTGTTTTACAGCCTCATCCAGAGCCGAGAATACGGCTTCACCAACTACTGGCCCAGTGACGCCATTCTCCACGCCTCGGCCCTTGATCAAGACATGATTACACCGCTGGTGGGCACACGCTGGGCGACGTTAGCTACCTCCGCGCAGGTCGCGCAGGCAGTCACCGGTCAACGCACTTCGGCGTGAAGGTCCGCTCCACGTTACTTTCTATAGGTGCCGACCAGGAATCGATAGAACGATCTGACTTGCCCGTCACTCCAGTGAAAACGGGAATCCATCTCTTCCGCGCATAGAGAGTCTCCCCTACCAGTCTGTATGCATGTAAGAGTCTCGGTCTGAACCATCGTTGCCCTGCACACTCAATTGAGCCGGCACTCCCATCCCGTCGCGCCGCCAAGCAACGCGCTTTGGCACAGTACTTCGCTTCAAGCCTGCTTGACACTCGGCAAATGCGCTGCTAATCTGCAACCATCCGGTTGGTTGGAGCATCCACAAAGGAGCTTTCAAATGACACGACGTAAAATGCTACTCGGACTTGGTTCCGGCGCAAGTTTGGCGCTCTTGGCGGCCTGCGGTACAGCCACCACGATGACCGATGAGGCGCCGGCAGCCGCAGAAGAGACGGAGGCTAAAGCGGAAGAGCAGCCTGCCGCTCCTGAGACCTACGAAATCCGGGTCTTTACAACGGCTACATGGGACCTCAGCCAGGGCATTGGGCTAGAGGTTGTGCAGGAATTGGAAGAAGCGAACCCCGGCATCACCGTAAACGCCACGGCAGAGTCCGGCAACCGCATGGACAAGATGGTGACGGCCGTCGCCGCCGGTTTTGGCCTCGATGTCGGCCAAGCGGGTTCGTGGCAGTCCCAGACATTGGCCGTGCTCAAGGTACCGCATGGCCTCGACTCTTACATGGCGGCCTCAGACGTCATCAAGAAAGAGGAGATTTGGGAATCGCTCCGCGGCGACCTGGAGTGGAAAGGTGTTGTGCATGGCATGCCCTTCGGCCCCGACATCCGCTTCCTCTACGTCGGTAATAAAGCCTACCTCGACGCGGGATTAGACCCCGAGAATCCACCAGCATCGTGGACTGATCTTGAAGACGCAATCTCGACGCTCTACACCGTGAGCGGTGACAAGATTGAGAAACTGGGGTTCGACCCCTTGCGCGGCACCGGCGGCAACCACCTTTGGATGGTTCCCATGTGGCAATTGGGCGGTGATACTACTTCCCCCGAGGGACTCGTGACTCTTGACACGCCCGAGGCCGAAGAGGCCCTGAACTGGCAGAAGCGCAATATCTACGATGCCCAGGGCGGCTACAACCAGGTGTTGGATTTTTGGGGAGAAGCAGCCCGCTATCCGGCTTACTTCCAACCGTTCTTCCAGGGCGTGGTCGGCAATATGCACCTGACCAATTCTGAGCGAGCCACCCAGATTTGGCCGAACAGTCCTGACTTTGAATTCAGCTTTGGCCCGTATCCTGTCCCTGAAGGCGGTCGCCAGGCCGGCTACGGCGGTTGCCATACCTGGTTCCTGACCGTTGACTCGCCGGATCCGGAAAAGGGTTGGAAGTTCCTCGAGCACTTTGGCAGTGCGGGTGTAAATGTCCGGTGGGCGCAGCACTTCGATCGTTTGCCGATTCGCGCTGACGTGGCCAATGACGAGGAATATCATCAGGGCGACGAATTCGTGCTCTTCGCGGCTAACATGATGCAGCACCGCAAATTTGTCATACCCTTGCCGGGCGCGCCCCAGGTTCTCTCGTTTGTCAACGGTTTCGTGCCTGACGTTATGGCGGGTAACCGCACAATTCCCGAAGCCCTCAAGGAAGCCGAAGAGCAGGTCCAGACAATCCTCGACGACTTCCTGGCTGAACACGGCGAAACGCGGTAGGTCCTGCCCATCAACTCGTAGCGTCAACGGGGAAGGAGGAGGTCACGCGGCCTCCTCCTTCCGCACTTCAACGAAAGGTGTCTCGTGATTGGCGAGGATCCTAGACTCACCGGAGCCGACGTAGACCCGCTGCGGCAGCGACTCTTTGAGGCGTATGACAACTGGCTCATGCGCCAATGCCGCGAACATTACGACGCGCGCGGCGAAAACTGGCAGCGGGACTACTCAAATCAGAATGCGTATCTGAAGTCAATTGAACCAAATCGCGAGCGCCTGCTCGCCATGATCGGCGGCTGGCCGTGGGAGCGCGGACCACTGGAGCCGCGCATCGAGGAAATCGCCGCTACCGATACCTACACGGCCTCACGCGTTTGGTATACGTCATTTGACGACGTGCGCGTGGATGCCATTCTCATTCGCCCTCATGGCCCGGGGCCGTTTCCGGCGGTGCTCGCCCAGCACGGCGTCAATCACACGCCGGAGCAGATTTGCGGGTTCTGCGACCCGGAACACAGTGCCGCCTATCACGAGATTGGTGTGCGCCTCGCCAAGCATGGCTACGTGGTCATAGCGCCACGCATGATTGGCGGCTACGGCGAAGACCGCTTCAACGTGCCCAACATTCCCTCGCTGCGCAAGCACGAGCAGGGCCGCGCGCAGAACCAGATTCACCGCAAGGCCATCCTCATCGGCCAAACCATCCAGGCGCTGGAGTACTTCACGCTCTCCCGTGCCGTGGACTATCTGGAGACGCTGCCGGAAGTTGACAATAGCAGAATCGGCCTCTACGGCCTTTCGCGCGGCGGCCGTGCCGCCCTTTGGCTGGGTGCCCTGGAGCAACGATTGCAGGCGGTGGTCTCATCGGCCTGGTTCAACGAGCGGTTCAGCAAGATGCTGCAGCCGGAAATCATCAAAGTCGGTTCCTTCATTGAGACTTCATCCGAATTCCAATTCATCCCAGGTCTCTTCCATGAGTTTGGCGACGCCGACATTGCCTCTCTCATCTGCCCGCGCGCCTTCTTCGTGGAGGACGGCAAGCACGACGGCGCCGTGTGGTGGCCGAATGCCGTTCAGGAATTCAAGCTGGTTGAAGAGATATATAGGAATCTCGGCATACCGGAGAAGTGCGGCATTCGCATTCACGAACAAGGCCATGAAACGGAGCCGGAAGCGGAGATCACGGATATCCAAGCCGTGGCGTTTCTCGACCGCTGGCTGAAGGCTGTGTGAGGAGTTTCCGCCTTGCGCGCCGCACTGGAAATCAATCGAAAGCAATGTCCTTTCAGACTCAATTAGACAGCAGTGCTGCCGTTCGCCCTGAGCTTGTCGAAGGGCATTCCGACAATTATGTGCCTTGGAAGTGGCGTCTTTAGTAATGCTGCGTAGCCACCTCACCACAAGCGATATCCCGGCAGACCCTGCAGTCGCCTAAAATTAAGGATGAGTCACGATGCCACGACTCTTAAATCTCTTCATCGATCCCTACGTCGTGCTCCGACGGGATGAAACCACGGGCGACGACTTCGGTAGCGCAGGTCTGCAACCTGCACCAACACGCGAGCTTGAAGTCCACGTCGCCGGTCTCGCCTGCACGAGCATATGAGCGCGGCGTACACAGGAGGGCCTTGAGTCACTCCCGGGCGTCCAAGAGACTAGTTTCAACCCTAAAAACGATACCTTTTCTGTCCGCTATCATGGGAACGAGCTAGATCTTGCTAGTGTCAACGCAGCAGTGCGCGGGAAGGTGTTCGCCAAGCCGGTGCGCAGTCTGCTTGCTTGGATCAGCCGCCCGTTTCGCCGTGCCCCGAAAGCATGATCCCATTGGGCACGCTGAATTCCAATCACTTAGTTGAATATCGGAAAAAGAGGGTGGACGCGAATTCCCCCTCTGCCGTCCACACTTCGACAAGCTCAGTGCGAACGGCAGGGCTTACCGCGAATTACCTGTGCTTGGCGATGCGATATTTCTTCGACACACCTCAACTCAACGCATGCAGCTTCGCATCGCTCTCGCTTGTATCTCCTCCCAAGAGCGTTTAAAGTGAGGCTAATGTTTGCGTAGTCACTCCAGACTTTGAGTACACTTGACGCGAAATCCCATTGACCGTCAGTGCCATTAGGACACACACTCGTGCCTGTACCCTCATCTGACCCAGCACCCAACACCGCAGGGGATCACAAAGAACCCCCAATCCTGACCACCGTGGTGGGGAGTTATCCCGCGCCTGCCTGGCTGCTGGCGATGCCCAGCAGGCCCGCGCTGCGCGACGCCATGCTCGCAGTGTTCAAGACTCAGGAGCTTGCCGGCATCGATGTGGTGACGGATGGCGAACTCTCTCGATTCGACGTCAACCATCCGGAAACCCAGGGCATGATCGAATACTTTGTCTCTCCCTTAGGCGGGATAGACACGACTTTCAGTCGAGCTGAAGTTGCCGCCTTTCGCCAGCAATCCGGTATGCAGTTTCGCAAGCAGCCTGCGGGAGTCGTGCGAGATGCCATAGGTGAGGGAACGCTCGACCTGCCGTCCGCCGCGACCGGTGGCTCGCTCACCACACGCCCCTATAAATTTACGCTCACGAGCCCTTATATGCTTGCCAAGTCCCTGCTGGACCTCCACTATCGCGATATTCGCTCACTTGCTTTCGCCATTGCCGATGTCTTTTGCAAACAGGCGGCTGACCTTAACGCGGCAGCCTTGCAAATCGATGAGGCAAATCTGGTCGGTTCGCCGTCTGACGGCGAGTGGGCGGCTGACGTTCTCAACCACGTGTTTGCCGGGTTCAACGGGCAGAAGGGCGTGCATCTCTGCTTTGGCAATTACGGCGGGCAGACCGTCCAGCAAGGGTTGTTTAAGGATCTCCTTCCTTTCTTCAACCGGTTGGAGTGCGATCACCTTCTGCTGGAGTTTTCGCGTCCGGGCGACGCGGAACTGCCAGTGTTTCAGGATCTCAGACCTGATGTAGCCTTGGGAATCGGCGTCGTTGATATCAAGGACAACGCCGTGGAGACACCGGACCTCATCGCCCGCCGCATTGAACGCGTTGTAACGGTATTGGGCGCAGATCGCATCAAATGGGTGCATCCCGACTGCGGCTTCTGGATGCTCTCCCGCATAGTCGCCGATCAGAAGATGGCTGCGCTGGTCAAAGGCCGCGATCTCTTTCTCGGACAAAACAGCACAAAGGAGTGACCAATGGGCGAGCTCGCACAGGTTGCCGTCATCACGTCTCCCACGGGCACAATGCATGTCAGCGGCTTCTTGGAAATCCTTGCAGCGCTTCCCGAAGTGGCGGAGGTGGCGTTGGTGACGGACGGCGCCGACGACATTGAGGCGCATGCGCAGGCGCACCTTGGCGCGCGGCTTGTCGGCACGTTCGCAGATACGGATTCACTGTATGCCGCCTTCCAACCGGACCTCGCCATTGTTAGTTTGGAACCACGCACCGCGCCTCCTGTCATTGCTGCCTGTGTCCGCCAGGGCAGCCACGTGCTTGCCGAGAAACCCGCCTGTCTGCAGTGGGAAGAGTTTGGGGAACTCGCTGCTCTGGCTGATGCGCAGCAACGCAATATCGGCCTCGCCTTTGCCGCGCGGGGTTTTCCCTTCTTACAAGATGCGCGACGCCAGGTTTCGAACGGCCGGCTCGGCAAGCTCTACGGCGTCGACACATATTTCATCGCCGACCAGACACGCGTGCAGCAAGCTGAATGGCAAGCATCCTGGTTTTCGCAGAAAGCCTACGCCGGCGGCGGGCACCTCATGTGGCTGGGTATTCATTATGTCGATCTGCTGCACCACCTTACCGGGCAACGCATTGTCGAAGTCGCCGGGCTCACCGCTGTCGTCGGCGGCGCGCCTATCGATACTGAGGACGCTGCCGTCGCGGTGCTGCGTTTCGAGGACGGCATGGTCGGTACGCTGACCTCGGCCTACTACGTGGACCGCAACAAGCAGTCGCATCTCCATCTCTGGGGTTCCGATGGCTGGCTGCGGGGAAGGCCCAACGATTGGGAGAGCCTGGAGTGGTATAGCACACATTCCGCCGAACGCTCCGCGCCCTACCGCACCATCCGGTACGATGCCCCGACAGACGACGCCGCGCCCACGTACTACGGATTGGTGCGGGCGGCGGTGCGCGGCGCCTTGGGACTGGAAGCACATCCGGTCGCCACGGCGGAGGCCCTGCACGTACTCAAGGTCGTCCACGCCATTTACCGCGCTGCGGAAACCGGCCAGACCCAGCGGATTGAGTGAGAAACCCCGTAAGAGATTGCAGGTAGCTTCCCAACAGAAAGGCACGGACCCATTCTCGTTTCGATGCGGGGCGGGGGCATGATACTAGAAAATCTACGCCGGCATCCGCACACTGTCGGCCACGTCTGGATTCCGGCTTTCGCCGGAATGACGGAGTAATTCGATTTTCTCTCTAAAGAAAGAAAGGGACTATGGGGTCGAAACGATACCGGGCGGCACTGATCGGCTGCGGGGGGATGAGCAAGTCGCACCTTCCCGCGCTTCACGAAGTTGCTGAGATAGACGTCGTTGCCGTCTGCGACATAGACGAGGGCCGTCTGCATGCAGTTGGCGACGCGTTCAACGTGGCAAACCGCTACACCGACTACCACGCCATGTTCGCAGCGGAGAAGCTGGACATTGTCGCCATTGCTACGCAAGGACCCCAACACTGCGCCGCTACGGTAGCGGCGGCAGAGCATGGCGTACACGTGCTTTGTGAAAAGCCCATGGCCCTCGACCTTGTTGAGGCCGATCAGATGGTGGAGGCATGCGACCAGGCCGGCGTGAAGCTTGCCATTAACCATCAAGCCACGGTGCGTCCGTCACTGCAACGCATGCGGTCCATGATCGAAAATGGGGACATTGGTGACGTAATCTTGGTGCGCGGTAACAACAAGAGCGGGCGCAAGGCCGGTAACGAACTCATGGAGATGGGCACGCACGTCTTCGACCGCATGCAGTTCTTAGGCGGCGCGCCGACCTGGTGCCTAGCCCACCTTACCTGGGAGGGAAGAGCCGCCACAATTGATGACGCCATGGATTCTCAGGAAATGAGTCCTAGAGACCGCGCCTCCGGCTTGGTGCTCGGCGAGCGGGCGTACGCTCTCTTCGGCATGTCGCGCGCACCGGTGGGTGAATGCCAATTTCTGGGCTATGAGAAGACTGACAGTAGACTCTACAGCGTGGATGTGCTCGGTACCAAGGGCCAACTGTCGCTGCGTGGCACCGGCACCCGGCGGGGCAACAGCGATCTCTTCCACCTGCCCGTGCCGGCGTTCTATCCTGCTGACCTGCAGGATGCGCCGCAATGGCAGCACATAGCGGTGCCGGAAGAGCTCGACCCGCGACTTGGCGAGCACAGCATTACCCCAATCCTGCAAGAGCTAATCAAGTCCATCGAGACTGGCAGTGAACACCCCTGCAGCGGCGAGGCGGGCCGCTATAACCTGGAGATGGTGATGGCTATGTATACCTCGCACCTGAGCGGACAACGTGTCAGCATTCCCCTCGCCGAGCGGACGCATCCATTGTCCGCAGGGTCGTCTAGCGTAGCACACTCATAACCAGGGCAATCGGGAAATCGCATAGCCCCGGGCAGCCAGATTCGCTCCCCGGGGCTATGCATTTTTCTCTATTGCAATAGTGCCGGCTACGTGGCGGCGTTCGTCAACGAATCAGCCGATCACCAAACGCGTGCTATTAGCATGGTCAATTACCACCGAGATTCCAACGAAGTCGCCATCACTGTTACGGCCACTGAATGTAATAGGGAGTGCTCTCATCTTCAGTACCATCCGGCTTTATAACCTTTATGGTGAAGATTAGATGGTTGCTGCCCTCTGCCCGGTTCAATTTAGTATAGCTGAAATTACCCCCTGCGGTCGTACTGCCGGAAGCAGCTTGCTCTCTATCTAAGACGTAACCGTCCGCACGCACAATCTCGAAACTCGTCACATTGGTAACCGAAACACCAAGCTTTACGGCGCCGTCCGCAGTCCGCGCCTGGTAAGATCCTGGTGAGCCTGGGATGGCTGTGTTGTCTTGTACAATAATCGTAAACTCAACCTCCCCAGTTGCAGTGGGCGCGCCGGGTGTGACCGTTGCTTGGAAGAAGCCTGGTTGCGGGGTCGCTGCAGGCCCGGGAGTGGCCGCAGGTTCCCGCGGGGCCGGTTGTTTCGGTACGCGCAGTGACTGCCCTTCAAATATCTTATTCGGATCAGCGAGGCAGTTCGCCGCCTGGACAATTGCCTGTGTGGAATCACTGCGCTGGGCGATGCTATAGAGCGTGTCACCCGATTGTACGGTGTAGGTCGGCCAATCGGTACGTGGTGTGCAAGATGGCGGGGCGGTCGCGGCCTGCGGAGCCCGAGTCGGCAATGGCACTAATGTTGGCACCGGCGAGGCAGCAGGCGCCTCGGAGGTTGCTTGCGTCGGGCGAATGACCGTTGGGATGACTTCAGGAGTGGGCGTCTCTTCATCGGGGCCGTTCCCCACAAATGGGACGCAAGCGGTTGCTATAACCGCAAGTCCCAGCAACAAAAGCATGACCCGGAGAAACTTAATGGGCACTTTCACTGGCGACACTCCTCTTCTCGCAAGCTACCTACACCACGGCCCGAAAGGTGCAAAGTGAGAACATCCCTCCGGACTGACTTTGTGAGAATCATCCACCAACCTAAGCCACGCTGAGACCAGGGCAGGTGGTGGATACAAAACTACTAAACAGACGCTCTGTGGGACTGACGAATCAGAGAGCTATATATATGATGCCTGGAATGGCTGCACATTACAAGCCAACCGCAGAATCCGGCGCAAGACGGCCCTACAGCAAGGACCGGGCTTTTGCCACAATGTGTTGAGCGGTCAAGCCATACTTCTGCAGGAGCGCAGACGCATCTCCGGACTCAGCGTAGGTGTTCTCAACTCCGACGAATGCCATTGCGCAGGGGGCATGCTCGACAACCGCCATTGCCACCACGCTACCGAGACCGCACTGCACCAGATGTTCCTCAGCAACTACGATCTTGCCTGTTTCGCGCGCCGCTTTCGTCACGGCTGCCACGTCCAGCGGTCGCACCGTGTGCATGTCGAGCACACGAGCCTGGACACCCTCCGCGGCTAATGTCTGTGCTGCCTCCAACGCGGCAGCAACCATGATGCCGTTACTAATGAGCGTAATGTCCCCGCCGCTGCGCAATTCGTTTGCCTTTCCCAGCGTGAAATCAGGATTGTCCCCGTAAATGACGGGCACGTCCGGCCGGCCCACGCGCATGTAAGCGGGACCCTCTGCGCTCAACATCGCCGCAACCGCCTTATGGGTGGAGGGCTCATCGGCGGGTACGATCACGGTAAACGTCGGCAAACCCAACGCCAGAGCGACATCTTCGATAGCCATCTGCGACGGGCCGTCTTCACCGATGCTAATTCCCGCATGGCTGCCGACGACTTTTACATTGAGATTCGGGAAAGCAATCGACATGCGCAACTGGTCGTACCCGTTGCACATGATAAAGCAGGCGAAGCTGGCAATCACCGGCAGTTTTCCACACGCTGCCAATCCGGCGCCGATACCTACCAGGTTCGATTCCGCGATGCCGACATTGATGAAGCGTTCGGGAAACTCCTGCGCGAACCACTCGGTACGCGTGGAATTATTGACGTCGCCGTCCACGACGACAATATCGGGATTAGTCCTGCCGGCCTCCCGCAACGCGGCGCCAAACGCATCGCGAGTCGCCTTGCCCATCTTGAGATTAACTTTTGGTTCTACTGCCATCCGAGTTCCTCCAAGGCACGCTGCTCTTCTTCCTTGGTAAGTGATTTGCCATGATATGAATAGTCTGCCTCAACGAAAGAGACGCCTTTGCCCTTGACCGTATGGGCGACAATGCATGATGGGCGTCCCTCGGTGGACTTGGCTCGCTGCAACGCTTGCACCACGGCGGATGTGTCGTGACCGTCAATTTCCTGAACATCCCATTGAAAGGCCCGCCACTTTTCCGTCAGCGGCGAGTAGTCGAGCACGTCTCTCACCCAGCCGGTCTGCTGGGCTTTGTTGTGGTCCACAATGGCGGTCACATTGTCGAGCTTGTAGTGAGCCGCAGTCATGGCAGCTTCCCAAATCTGCCCTTCGTCCTGTTCCCCATCACCCAATATGACGAATACGTGGAAATCTCTATTCTCGATGCGGGCTGCGAAGGCATGTCCCAAGCCAAGCGAGAGTCCCTGACCCAGAGATCCGGTACTGGCTTCTACACCGGGCAGGCGGGTCATGTTGGGATGCCCCTCGAGCGGGCTGCCAATCTGCCTAAGGGTTGCCAGCAGGTCCGTTGAGAAATACCCGGCCTGTGCCAAGACAACATAGAGCAACGGGCTCGCGTGGCCTTTACTCATAATCAAGCGATCACGATCATGCCATTGCGGCTTTGCGGGATCATATTGCATGATGCCGCCGAAATACAATGCAGCCATGATCTCTACGCCGGAGAGCGAGCTTGACGGGTGCCCTGACCCTGCTATTGTCGTGCAGGTGATGATGTCGCGGCGGATTAGTCGTGCTTGTTCTTCTAGATCTTCGATTGACATCTTCATCGATACGCCCACTGCCTTGAAAATCCTTCTGCTACCTTCACTCTGACGTCGTGTTCCCGGCGTAGAACCATCCGCGTCCAATGCGCGTTGGTATACTTCCGGGTCAGGAGGCTTATTCTTCTTGAGAAAAAGCACACACACTCACACTATTGTAGCGTTTACGCGCCGGGGGCGCGAGTGCTTCCGGCCAGTCTCCTATTTCAATCCCTTCCCAGTCGCCCTGCCACTGAACGTGCCCCCCTCGCCTCCCTTGCGGTTACACTTCAAGCCGCACAGACGATTCGACACTTGAGTGTAGAAGGCACTGTGGATAAATCGCAGCGTGCATCCCCCTTGCGGCCTGGACGTGTACGCCAGTGCTATACTTGAGCCGACGAGAGTGCTAAGAAACGATTCTCAAAAACTGTGCCAAAGACTGCTTGTTTGTCTGGTAGGTGTAGCAGGCAAGAACTGGATTCAAGGTTTACGGCCTGGCTCTCCGCTTGCACGATCTGAATCGAGAGGACCCCCATCCCTTGGCTACGTCTGAGCCAACCCCCGAGACCAACCAACCTAAGACTCGCGCCTTTCCCAACGTCTTGCAGGCCCTGGTTTTACTCGGCCTGCTTTTGATTCTGCAGTTGGGCGTGACTGTGGTTGTAGGCTTCTATCTTTCCCTTCAGTCGATTCCGATGCAGGAGTTGTCCACGGTGCTTGCAATGGTGAACCTTTCCACCTTTGGCGCCGTCGTAATTTTAGGTACGGCATGGTCTCGCGTTTCGGCCCGCCAACTCTTCTATCTGCGGGGATTCTCCCCCATGCTGATCCTGCCGATGTTCGTGATGATGCTTGGCCTCATCATTGTCGTATCGGAACTCGATAACGTCCTCCAACGCTTCCTACCGATACCGGACTGGCTCATAGAGATGCTTGGCGAGCTTGGTCTTGGCGAGGGCTTCATGCTTGGCACCTTCATTGTGCTGGTTGTTGTCGCGCCAATCACCGAAGAACCACTGTTCCGCGGCATCCTGCTCCATGGCTTCACGCGCAACTACGGTGCGTGGTGGGCGGTGATAGTTACCGCTTTCCTATTTGGTGCTATTCACATGAATCCCTGGCAATTCGTAGGCGCTTTTTTCCTGGGGCTTGCGTTTGGGTGGTGGACGCTGGAGACGCGGTCTATTCTGCCGGCGATCCTCGGCCACGCTATGAACAACGGCATGGTCGTCATTACGGTCGACGTGTTAAGTGTGGAGATTCAAGGTTTCAATGCCTGGGAAGAAGGGGTGCAGACTCACCAGCCGTGGTGGTTCACACTCGCAGGCGTTGTTTTGCTCGTAGTCGGAGCGGGGATTCTGTACAAGCTATGGGTGCAGGATCGCCAGACCTGATAGCGCCCTCACCCGGCGCTAGCCCTTCTCGTTGTGAAACTCGCGTTTCGTACGCTCGTGCATGAAGAATTGCAGACGCCAGCCAGTACGAAATTACTCTCTCGTTCAGCGGGCCAGTAGCAGGGCTTGACTAACGTGAGCGCCACAGCCAGAGAACGTTGATGAAGAAGACCATTCCCAAGACGGCATAGAAGCCGTTTGCGCCAGCCACGATCGCGCCGACGATCACCAGCGGCACGCCAAAGCCCAACACGGGCATCGCCACTTTGAGAAAGGCCTCCGCGTCCGACTTTGCCTGCGTGCGTGCCTGGATCATAGCAACCTCGATGCGCTCGTTGATGTGGGAATCAATGCGCTCCATGAGCGCCGCCACGATGTGATCGTCATAGTGCTCGCCCAGCTCGCGGCGGGTCGCCACTGTAGACCTCAGCTCATCTTTCAGCCGGGCTGTTTCCGCGGGATCCTGCGGCCGAAACTTACTTGCCATCGGCTGGCTTCCTTTGTACTCCGCGCCGCCATGCCTCCTCCGGCAAACCACGACCCCATCATAACGCAATTGACGGAACTCGAGTTGAGAAGCCTCAAGGTTTTGTCTTGATCACAGCAATGCTCCCTCGTCATGCAACCGCCACGCAGCATCAACGAGCGCCCAGAGGCCGCCGCTTACCGCCGCATTGCCGCCCAGCACCACAGGATAGCCTGCGTCCCACGCTGCGCCGGCAAATTCTTGTGTCGATTCATCCTCAATCTCGCTAACCAGTCCCATGTCGGCAGCAAACCTATCATGTCCGTTGACCTGCCCTCCGCCGTGCGCAAACAGCACCCGCGAGTCTAGAAAGAGGGCGTCTCCCATTTGTGAGAACGCGTCAAAGAAAGCCCTAGGCCCTACTTCCTCTAAGTAAAACCCAAGCAATGAGCGTACCGGCCGTGTGCTTGTGCTCATGCCCCGTTCTTCGGAAAAGACGCGGATGCGGCACGCCATGTCCCGCCTGAGCAACGGCCAAAGCCGGGCACTGACGCGCCCGGCCAAGACTACCTCTTCATGCGGCCGCACGAAGGTGGGCATTGCATCCCGCAAACGCGAGCTTAAGGAGAGCAATGGCCGGCTAACAGCTTGCTGTGAAACATAGGCACGTGCCGCTTGACCGCAAAGAGGATGAAGCCCGAGCATGGCAAGATCAGTAGGGGTGTCGATATCGAACATTGCGGCAATTGCGGGTTCCAGCGGTTCATGGCGCAGACTTGCTTCCTGGACCAGTTGCCGCGCCAGGCCGTTATCACGCGTGCGCGGCAGATCGACAGCAGTAAGGGCATTCGCAGGATGAAATCCGATGAAGTCTGCCGAAAAGAAGTTGTTCGCAATCAGACCATGGTCCAGGAGCGCAACCGCGTCGCGTAGGGCTGCCAATTCGCCAACGGAAAGCAGGGGACCGCTGCCTCCGCCGATGTAGAGGACGCGCGATATGCAGTGTCGCGCGACGATTCCCGCGAGGGTATTGCCAAAGTGAAAGCACTGCGCCTCCGCGGTTGGCTCGATGATGACCTCCGGCGCAATGCCCCTGCACGCCTCCGCCCGCGAAGTTGCAAGGATGATTGGCGCAAATCCCCCGGCCGTCAGAGCCTTGGCAATTATGTCTTGAGCAATGGCAAGATGGCTATCAAAGACCAATTGCTCCAGCGCGGTGGCGCCTTCCTTGCCGGCAAAGAGTACGAGACCGACGTCGTCAGCCATACGCAAATCACTTCCGCTGCGTTGTGTTGGCGGCTGCCACAGGATGGCTGGGCATTATTGCAGATCGCACGCCGAATTACGAGCAGTGGCCGAACTCTTCACCTGCCACACCGAGATTGTGACGCGAGTCTCGTGCCGCAATTTGTGCCGCTTTGGCATACAACTCTCATGCAATCGCGAACTACGCCAAACGCGGACAACCCATCGTGAGGATTGTCCAACCCTTGCGGTAGCGCAGGTTTGCAACCTGGGCTCATGCAGCAGCGTGACTCTCGCCGGATCGCAGACCTACTCTTGGCAAGAGTCCGGCCCTACTCACGTAAAGTCCCGCCACCTGTGCGCGTGTGCCACACACAAACAGCCGCCAGATGAATTACCAAAGTACTCATCCAGCGGCAATCGAGAATCGCATCGCCAATGTATCTTCACGCAAAGGCAATGACCCTACATGTACCCATACTCCATGCGGATCTCTTCGGACATCATTTCCGGCGACCACGCCGGGTCCCAGACGATTTCCACGTCCACTTCCTCTACGCCTTCAAGGTCTTCGACAACTTGATTGACCTGGGCAATGATATACGGTCCCGCCGGACAACCGGGGAATGTGAGTGTCATCTTGATCTCAACGTTGTTGTCATCGTCAGTGGTGTTGATCTCGTAGATTAACCCCAAATCAACAATGTTGACGCCCAGTTCAGGATCGATGACTTCCTTTAGGCCTTCTCGAATTACGTCTTCAGCAACAATAGCCATGAATTTTTTCTCCTGGCTCCGATCTTTGTCGTGCCTCTATGGACCATAGTAACAACCGCAAGCGCGACCCGGCAATGTTGGGCTAGTCTACCTCCCGCGCGTAGAGTTCCAGAATGCTGCCCGCGAAGCCGGTGGCCTCCGGTGAAGCAAGAAACACCAAGGCGTTGGCAAATTCGTCGAGGCTCACGGCGTTGCGCATGTCTTCTTCATCGAGGTATTGTTCCGCCTCCACGGTTGCGATCGTGCCCGCCACAAGGCACGTGGGTACAATGCCGCGCTGCTTGTAGTCGCGCGCCACACCTTTGGTGAACGTGACCACCGCGGCCTTGCTCGCGCCGAATAGCGCGCGTCCCGGGGCCGGATCAAAGGCGCTGCCCCCGGCAATCGTGATGATATGCCCATGCCCCTGCGCCAGCATCGCCGGCAGAACCGCGCGCACAAGATTGTAGCTCGTGTAGAGGTTCGCCTCGATCTGATGTTGCAAGTCCGCCAAGGTCGTCTCTGTTACCTCGCGTTGATCGAAGCTGCCGGAGAGGAGCGTCGCCGCATCCAAGTGCCCAAACGCGGCGCAGGTCTGCTCTACTGCGGAAATGGCTTGATCCGCCTCTGCGAGATCCGCCTCTATTCCCAGCACCGTATCCCCATGTGGAATCCGGCTCAGCGCAGCCTGCAGGCGGTCACGATTGCGTGCCGTCGTGGCCACCTGGTAACCGGCATCGAGAAATGCCGAGATTACGGCTTCACCTGTCCGGGCAGTTGCACTCCCGATAAGAATTGTTCGAGCTTCCATAGGGCACCTTTCTTCCAAGCCCGCGCAATACTCTCCCCTCACAAGAGATCGCAAGCTGTGTGCGCAGTCACACTCGCACGTGAACGTTCACCGATTTCACCCTCGCACGTTTTCCGGTTGAGGATTCCCGTAAGGACGCTAGACGCTCTTGACTATTAGCAGAGATGTCGCCCAAGCAACTTGCCGCGAATTAGGCTTACCTTGCCGCAAGAGCATAGCAGGCATCCACCAGCACCATAGCGCGATGCATGTCTTCAAGACTAGCCAGAGGTGCATGTCCTTCACGGTACGCCTGCAGCGTACTCTTCACAAAATCCTGGTAAAGTCCAGGTACAGAGTGGCCGCCGTGCTCCTCAATACCTTTGTCTGTAACGATGCTGGTAGCGCCGTCGCGATAGGTAACGTAAGTTGATCCGTCGCTCACGTTCCACACCACGTCTGCGGCATCCGCCGGGTACGTATATGCTACCTCAACCACTGCAAAAGCATTGTCATCGCCGCAGAATGTGACGTTGGCGTACTCTTCAACCGGGACCCCCGGCGTAATGCGCTGCAGTTGGACGGACCCAATGCGTACCTCACGGCTGCCGGTGAACCAAGAGAAAAGATCAGCGTAGTGCACGCCGAGATTGCGCAAGGCCCCGCCGCCGGATTCTTCCGCCTTTAGCATCCAAGGACACCCCGAATCCACGTACCGTTGTACCGGTCCGCCGGCATAGCGAAAATGCGCATGCTGAATCTGCCCCATGCGCCCATTGTCGCGCAACTCCTTCACGGCTTGAGAAAAAGGCGCCGCGCGATTCGTGAGCGGAATAGCGACAAAGACATCATTTTGCTTAGCAAGTGCGATCAACCGTTCGAATTGGCTGGCGTCGGTGCCGAGCGGCTTTTCAATTACGAATGGAATGTGCCGCTCGATCAGTTGGGTGGCGATCTCCGGTTGCAACCGGTAGCGCCCAAACGAAAAGACGAAGTCGGGCTTCTCTCTCTCCAGGAGTTCCACATAGTCCGTATACGGCGTACAGCCTGCGTACTGCCTTGAGAACCGCTCAGCATAGCCGGGCTGCTCGTCAGATACCGCCACCGGCGAAATGCCTAGCGCGTCAAATGCAGGTAAGTAGAGCGGTACGTGCCAGTGGCTGATCTCCAGGATCGCAATTCGCATGTCTTGTTCTAGCTCCCTAGGAAGATTCTAATCACCAGACCTTGCGGCCCTCGCGGGATCAACACTTTAGCGCACGGGCCGACACCGCTTTACCAATGGAAAATAGGGCATTTGCAAAGTCGATCAATTTCTTTATGTCAAGGCGGATTCAGCCAAGACCCTGTCGAACAATGAACTGCCCCATGGCAGGTTCAGGGCGCAAATGATTCCTGCGACTACCCACTTAGCTTCTATTCTTCCTCAGCGGATCGGCTGCCCGCCAGCAGATTTCGCAAGACATACTGCAACACCCCGCCGTGAAGATAGTAGTCCACTTCGATGGGAGTGTTGATGCATGCGGTCGCCGAGAATTCTTTTTCATTTCCACCTGCGTCACGTGCACGCACTTTCAAAGTTTTGCGCGGCGACAATCCTGCTGCGATGCCTTCGATAGCATAGGTCTCCTTGCCGTTGAGGCCTAGAGACTCTGCATCTTCACCTTCCGCATACTGTAATGGTAGAACGCCCATGCCGATGAGATTGCTGCGATGGATGCGCTCGTAACTCTCGGCGATAACGGCGCGCACACCGAGGAGCAACGGACCCTTGGCGGCCCAGTCCCGGCTGGAACCCATGCCATAGTCCTTACCCGCAAGGAGGACAAGGGGCACCTCGTCACGCTCGTACTGCTTGGCAGCATCGTAGATGGTCATTTCTTCTTCGCTTGGCAGGTGAAGCGTCCAGCCGCCCTCTCGTGAAACGAGCTGATTGCGCAGCCGCACATTGGCAAACGTGCCCCGCATCATGACCTCATGATTGCCGCGGCGCGAACCGTAGGAATTGAACTCCTTGGGTTGCACGCCTTGGTCGATGAGGTACTTGCCGGCGGGGCTGTCTTTAGCGATGGAGCCCGCGGGCGAAATGTGATCGGTGGTCACCGAGTCGCCAACCACCGCCAGCACACGCGCGCCCGCAATGTCGATCGGAGAGCCGGGCTCGGCCGCCATATCTGCAAAGAACGGCGGCTGGCGCACGTAGGTAGACGTTGGTTCCCACTCGAAAAGCCTACCTTCCGGCACTGCCAGGGTCTCCCACTCAGACATGCCCTCGAAGACTTTGTCATATTGCGAGCGGAACATCTCCGCATCCACCACACGCGTCATTGCGTCGGCAATTTCGCGCTGGCTCGGCCAAATGTTGCGCAGGTAGACGGGCTGTCCTGCGCCATCGTGTCCGATGGGGTCGTTCGTCAAATCCGTATTGACCGTTCCGGCCAACGCGTACGCAACCACGAGAGGAGGCGAGGCGAGATACGAGGCTCGCACCAACGGATGAATTCGTCCTTCGAAATTTCGGTTGCCGCTGAGCACCGCAGCCACTGCCATTTCGTGATCGCTGATCGTCTCCTCAAGTGGAGGAGCCAGCGGGCCGCTGTTGCCAATGCAGGTAGTGCAACCGTAGCCTACGAGGTGAAAGCCAAGCGCTTCCAAATGCGGCACCAGGTCGAGCTTCTCTAAGTAGTCCATTACTACGCGCGAGCCGGGGGCCAGGCTCGTCTTCACCCACGGCTTGCGTCCAATGCCGGCGGCGACGGCATTCTTCGCCAAGAGACCCGCGCCAATCATGACGGCGGGATTGGAGGTATTCGTGCAGCTTGTAATGGCCGCGATCACCACTGCACCTTCGCCAATCCTGGCAGGCACGCCATCCAACGAGACACTTACACTTGCGGTTGGATCCGCGACCGCAACCGAGCCGCCGGGTTGCGCAACTGTTGCCGCGCCGCCGATTCCTCCCCCACCAGCCCCGTTGCCATTGGTCTGCGCAAACTTGTTCGGATACGCCTCATGAAAGCTCTGCCGCACGCCGTGCAACGGCACACGGTCTTGGGGGCGTTTGGGTCCGGCCAGACATGGCTCAATCGACGATAAGTCAAGTTCCAAGATGTCGGTAAACACCGGCTCCGCATCGGAGGGCCGATAGAACATCCCTTGTTCCTTGCAGTACGCCTCGACGAGTTTGACCAGGTCTCTATCGCGCCCGGTAAGGCGCAGGTAGCGGAGCGTCTCGTCGTCTACCGGGAACATACCCACGGTCGCGCCGTACTCCGGCGCCATATTCGAAATCGTCGCGCGGTCCGGCAAGCTCAACGATGCCATGCCCGGGCCGCAAAACTCCACGAACTTGCCTACAACCCCATGCTGCCGCAGCATCTGTGTCACGGTGAGTACGAGGTCGGTAGCGGTAGCGCCCTCCGGTAGCCGGCCGTTGAGCCGAAAACCGACCACGTCCGGGACTAAGAGAGAGATGGGCTGGCCGAGCATCACCGCTTCGGCCTCAATGCCGCCCACGCCCCAGCCCAGCACACCGAGACCGTTGATCATTGTCGTGTGTGAGTCTGTGCCCACGAGCGAATCCGGGTACGCCGTGAGTTCGCCGTTTCGCGCATCAGCAAAGACGACTTTTCCGAGATATTCCAGGTTAACCTGGTGAACGATTCCTGTGTCCGGCGGCACGATGCTGAAGTTGTCAAAAGCCTTCTGTCCCCAGCGCAGAAACGCGTAGCGTTCCTGATTGCGGGCAAACTCACGCTCGGCATTGATGGCAAAAGCCTCAGGCATACCGTACACGTCCACCTGCACCGAATGATCGATAATGAGATCGGCCGGTTGCAAAGGATTGATGCGATTGGGATCTCCTCCTAAATCGCTGATTGCTTCCCGCATCGCCGCCAGGTCTACCACCGAAGGCACGCCGGTAAAGTCCTGGAGGATCACGCGCGCCGGAGTGAAGTTGATCTCCCGCGCCTCGGCTTGATTTGGCTCCCAATTTGCAAGGGCAACCACGTCGTCGCGCAGCACCGAATGTCCGTCTTCGGTGCGCAGCAAGCTCTCGAGCAACACCTTGATAGAAAAAGGAAGCTGCGCCACGTTCGCAATTCCCAGGTCTTCAAGCACAGCGAGACGGTAGATTGTGTGTGCATTCCCACCAATAGAGATCGTCGACTTGCTGTCAAAACTATTCACAGTGCTCATCCATTCCCTCGGATCACGTACCAAAGAATTCCAATACAAGTCTGAGGCTCACTCAGAGTTCTGAGTAGAGGATACTATACTCCGCTCATTTCAACACGTGATACGGGCTAAAGGACCTTGTTGCCTCCCCACGGTGCTTCTTGTAGCAGGCGAGTTTGCGGAGTATAGTGAGCTCAATTGGGCGCCAGACCACCGAGACATGGTAGAAATGCACAGTGAAACTCTCCCTGTCAGGTAGAATCGCCGAAGCCGAGGACATAAAGGACTTCTCTTCTCTCGACTTTGGCAGCTTGGTGCAGCTTGCCGCCCGTGTCGGCTTCAACGCCGTTTGCGTGCGGCCCACACATCTAACAAGTGAAACTCCGCTTGAACGCGTGCGCGAAATGCGTGCCATTCTCGAGTGTCACGGACTAGCGGCCTCGATGGTCACCGCGGACTCTCTTGTGCCACGGGAAGGTAGCGTTCCTGACTCAGGCGCCCCGCTGCGAGATCTCGCACCAATCCTAGAGCGCGCCAACGCTCTCGGGGCAGACCTCATCCGCGTGGGAGTAAAGACGGAGGACGACATAGTGTGGGCGCAGCGGGCGGCGGATCAAGCCCGCGAGTATGGCATTCGGCTCGCCCAACAGACTCACACCGGCACACCGTTTGAAACCGCCGCAGGCTGCAAGGAGATTATCGCACGCATCAACCGAGCCAACTTCGGTCTCATCCTCGAACCTGCAAACTTCGCGCTCTGTGGAGAGGACTATGGCGCGGCAGCCTTGGCTCCGGTAGGTCCGTCCGTCTTCAACGTCTATGTGCAGAACTTGCGGGTCACAGACCGCGGCGATTCCTCCGTCGAGACCAATCGCGGCACGGTACGCTATGAACGGCTGATAATTGGCGACCCGGCGGGAATTGACTTGCCGCGCTTCTTTGACGGGCTTTCCGCTATTGCATATCAGGGCTATGTGACCTCGCACCAACCCGCAATCCCGGGATTATCCGAGCGCAGCCTGTGCGATCAGGTGTATGCTTCGCTTGCCCGCTTCATAGGACCTTAGTGCCAGACCCAAGCCTTTACAGTTCGTCTCTCCTACCATACTGAGAAACGCCGATAGCTACCCCTGCGTGTATCCGGTACTTTGGGAATCTGAGTATTCTACGACTAATGTGGTTAAAGGACGTGTTTCCGTTGCACAAATCTCGCGATCTGGATGCAGCCGGCACTAGGTGACGCTATACTAACGACAATAGTCATTCCGCGTAGCACCGAAGCTCAAATTAGCAATTCTCACTTTGGGAGGAAAAGGCCATGGCATCGACTCTGGTTCACGTAGGAGTGCGCGCCAGTGACATTGACAAGACTATTCACTTTTGGCGTGACGCGCTCGGTCTTGAAGTAGTCAACGAACTGCACCACGGCTTTGATCTCAGTGACGGCTTTCACAACTTTCGGGTCTTTCAACACGAGGGGCCGGACCGTCCGGCGCACGTGTCCGGTATGCTGGACTATCTTCATATTGGTGTGAAAGTTTCGGATTTGGCAGAGGCTGCCACACGGCTCGCCGACATGGGGTACGAGATCTTCTGGGAAGGCGTAAGTGAAGGCCAAGAGTACTCGTACGATCCGTCCAAACCGCCTTCCGGCTCATTCAAAGTGGAAGACCCCGACGGTATCGTGGTGGACGTCACTGCGAGCAGCGATCAGTGGCCGGGGGTGGACCTGTGAGCAAGCAGTATCGGGTTGCCATCATCGGAACCGGCCGCATGGGCGGCCTTATCGAGGATGAGCAAGACATCCGGGGGTTCATGACGCCTTACGGCCATTATCCCGGCTATGATTCCATGCCGGAGACGACGGTCGTCGCCGTTGCCAATCGCGGCAAGGAGCGGCTGGAACGGTTTTGCAAGCGTTTTGACTTTGCCAACGGCTATCTCGACTACAGAGAGATGATTGCAAAGGAAAAGCCGGACATCGTCAGTGTTACCACGCCGTCATTTGCGCGCGCCGAACCGATCATTTTTTGCGCTGAGAACGGGGTGCGGGGCATCTTTTCCGAAAAAGGGCTGTGCGCCTCGCTGGCAGAAGCGGACCGCATCCACGAGGCGGTGACGCGCAACAACGTCGCCTTCAATTGGGGCACGCAGCGGCGTCATCACGATGCCTACAAGCGCCTGCGCGCCGCCATTCTGGATGGAGCCATCGGCAAACCGCTGCACGCGTTTGTGTATTTTTCCACGGACATCATCAAGCACCACCCCCATACCATAGACGCTGCCAACATGATGCTAGGTGACCCGAAGCCGACATGGGTCGAGGGACGCTTGGTCGATCCCAGCGATCCCCGCGTTAGGAACAACGAACGGGCGTCCGCGCCCTATGACGCTGAGAAACACGCTTTTGTGCCAAAGCAGGGCCAGGAAATCGCCGATCCCTTGGTGGATTTCTTCCGCATCGGCTACGAGACCGGCCAGGAGAGCTACTTCATTCCCACGCCGGGACCGTTTGACGTGGAAGTACGTGGCACGGAGGGGCGGGCGCTTGCCTTGGACAACGGCATCAACACGCGCATACAGCGGCCGCTGCGACGCGGCGATGAATTGGAAGAGACGATCATCCATGCCATTGGCGATGGGCCGACGGTGACGAACATCCGCAATCTCATCCGCGAGATTGAGACCGGCGAGCGGACCGACGGCAACATCGACCGTGTCATGCAGACCGTCGAAGCGCAGTTTGGGGTCGCGCATTCCTCGTTGCAAGGAGGCGCGCGCGTGTCGCTGCCAGTTGCTGATAGGAGTCTTTATATTCCTGGCGGCTAGAGTCCGGCGCATTAACTCGCAACAATTTCAGCCGATTGGAAACCTCCGCACTGGAGAAATCAAGGCAAACGGTTTGGCGCGATTGTAGATTGCCTGTCATTCCGGCCGATGGTTTATCACTCAGGCTTTGGCCGGGGTCCAGAGTCAAGGAGAAGATAGATTCCCGCTATTGCGGGAATGACAGTTAGAGGCGGCATCCGGTAACTAAATTCAGCTACAAATTGTGTAGATGTCGTCGGAAGTTTCGGTCAGAAGAGCAGTCTAGACTAAGTGGCATTAGGTGGCCCGTAAGCATGAGGAGTAGATAGGATGGCAAAGACTTACCGCGCAGCGCTTATCGGCTGTAGCCGCATGGGAGCTTTCATAGACAACGAAGTGAGATCAAGCCGCTCAATAACGCTTCCCTACTCTCACGCTGCGGGCTATGAGGCATGTGAGCGCACCGATTTGATTGCCGGCGCTGATTTGCGGCAGGACGTGTTGGAGCAGTTTGGCAGCCGCTACAATGTGAGTTCCGACCACTGGTATACGAACTACCGCGACTTGATTGCCAATGAGCAGCCGGACATTCTCAGCATTGCCACGCAACCGGAGCAACGCTGTGAAATCATCCTTCATGCAATTGAGCAAGGCGTCCGCGCGCTCTATGTGGAAAAACCGCTCTGCGCCTCGGTAGCGGAGGCCGAAGCCATCCGCGACGCTGTCCGTGCCAACAACGTAGCCTTGAACATGGGCACCAATCGCCGCTGGCACAACGGCTTTGAGGCGATGCGCGCCAAGATCGACTCGGGTGACTTTGGCGATCTCCGCACGCTTACCATATTCTCTACGGGGAACTTCTTCAATACGGCAAGTCACTTCTTCGATCTCCTGCTGTATCTCAATAGCGATGTCACGCCCAAATGGGTGCAGGCCTACGTCTTTCGTTTTGACGAGCTCGTCGTGGGCACGGAAGTGCGCGACGATCCCGCGGGCACGGGCATCATGATGTTTGAGAACGAAGTCTTGGGCTATGCACTAGACGGTTCAAGACGCACCGAGTTCGAGGCAGTGTGCGGCAGTGGGGTAATAACGGCGTTGAACAACGGCGCGGATATCCGCACACGCACGCAGGCGCCGGACTCGTCGGCAGACGGGCCAAACTTAGATTTTGATGAGGCAAGCAGCACGCTGAACCTCGTCAACGATCTTGTGCACGCGCTGGACACGGGTGAGCCGGTTCGTGGAGGGGCTGACGTGGCCTATTGGAACACCCAGATCATTTTCGGGTTCATCGAGTCGCATCGGCGTGGAGGCGCGCGAGTCGAGCTCCCGTTGACTAACCATGACTTGCGATTCGTCCGGCACGACCACGTGGCACGCCAGCCGAAGTACGCACCCGGCTAGAGCGATGCAACCGGCCTCAGTCATTACCCGCGACAGTGGGGATCTTGGCTGGACGAACTAGAGGCCGCTGGATCCTAAATGGTGGCGTGGATGAAAGGCGATTTTCAGGTGGGCCCGCTAGATCTAGCTTACGGGTGCTAATCTATGGTACAAGCTCAACCTGGCATAGCGATAAAGATGGGTTTCCGCCCTCGTGGTAACAACGGACTCAGGCTTCTTCTGTCCTTCAACAGCGAAGATACAATGGCCAAGAGTCCAGTGCCGTGACATCCATAACTGCTGCCACTGCGCAACGTTTCATCTGAGGGGTTTCAACTATGGCAAAGACATACCGCGCTGCGCTTGTCGGCTGTAGCCGCATGGGAGCATTCATCGACAATGAACACCAAGGCATACCCTCGATTCCGCTGCCGTATTCCCACGCCGCCGGCTATGAGGCCTGTCCACGCACCGATCTCGTGGCGGGCGCCGACCTTCGTTCGGAAGTGCTGGCGAAGTTTGGCGAACGCTACAACGTGGGATCAGATCATTGGTACACCAATTACCGCGAGTTAATTGCTAACGAACAGCCCGACATCCTCAGTATCACCACGCAGCCGGAGCAGCGTTGCGAGATAATTCTGCATGCCATCGAGGCGGGAATCCGTGCGCTTTATGTTGAGAAACCGCTCTGTGCCTCGGTTGCGGAGGCTGAAGCCATCCGTGATGCTGTGCGCGCCAACAACGTCGCCTTTAACATGGGCACCAACCGACGCTGGCACTATGGGTTCGCGGCAATGCATGCCAAGATTCACTCCGGGGACTTTGGCGACTTACGCACTTTGGTCAACTACTCAACTGGTCAATTCTTCAATGGATTTAGTCACTTCATCGACCTATTCATGTTTCTCAACAACGACGTGACGCCGCGATGGGTGCAGGCCTTTGTCTTTCAATTTGATGAGCTCGTAGTGGGCACCGAGATACTGCAGGACCCGGCGGGCACAGGCACCATAATGTTCGAAAACGGCGTCCTCGGCTATGGGCTGGACAGTTCCAGACGTGCCGAGGTCGAGGCGGTATGCGAAAGAGGTATGATTGCGGCGTTGAATAACGGCGTGGAATTTCGTACGCGCAGCAAGGACATGGACTCGTCGGAGGACGGGCCAAATCTCGACTTTGAACAGAAGAGTGCGACCCTGATCCTTGTTGAGGACATCGTATCTGCGCTTGACACGGGCGAGCCGACCCGCGGCGGCGCGGAGGTGGCGTACTGGAACACCCAGATCATCTTCGGTATGATCGAGTCGCACCGCCGGGGCGGCGCGCGGGTCGAGTTGCCCTTGACCAACCACGATCTGCGCTTCATCCGCCACGGCCACGTCGCAAGCCAACCAAAGTACGCGCCCGGCTAGGTTCTACCGGCAATGCAGGTAATTCCGATTGGAAGTGAGGAGTCTAGAGCCGCTAAGGTACTGACACTCGCACTTGCACTTAAGCATGGCACGAACATCAACGGATAGCGAGCGACTATAGATTGGAAGTGTCGCCTCTCCGCGCAATCGCACAATCAATCATCAATTCAAGACTGATTCTCGCTTGCGTAGGACTGACGGCAAAACAGTTGTTTGGTGCCGTTGTCTTGGTCCCCTTAAGCGATGTGTGCGAACAATTGGAGAGTCCGATATTTTCATGTGGAGAAAGGCGTAGAGCAAAATGGCTGAAATGATGTGGCGAGTCGCCAAGCATGAGGGTTTAGGCAACATTGTGATGGAGCATGTGCCCATACCCGACCTCGGGCCCCATGAGGTGCTCGTGCGCGTCCACGCCAGCTTGATTAGCCGCGGCTCGGAACTTTGGCGGCGCTACGTCATGCCCGGTCCGGTCGACCCTGGCGCAATGGGGTATTCCACGGCAGGCACAATCGTGCAAGTTGGCAGCGATGTCACCGGATACGCGCCCGGCGACCGCGTCGCATGCACGGCGCCCCACGCTGAGTTTGCGATAGGTGACGTGAGTTCCACCGCTCGTAAACGCGTGACGCCGCTGCCCGACGACCTTCCCTTCGAGAGCGGCACGTTCCAGCCTCTAACGACCAGCGCCTTTGGCTGGACCGCGACCGCAGGGATTTTGCCGCAACACACTGTTATAATCCTCGGCCTTGGGTTGGTAGGAAACCTGGTGATGCAGGCCGCCACCCGCTTTCTGCCTGCACAGCTTTGCGGAATTGACATGCTGCCTTTACGGCTTCAGCTAGCTGGGCAATTGGACATTGGCGAGATCATTGACGGCACTGCTCACGACCCGGTGCGAGCCGTCCTGGAACGGACTAAGGGCAATGGAGCCGACATCGTTATCGATTGCGTAGGCGGGCGCGCCGGCTTAGAGTCGTTTCGGCAAGCGCAAGACATGCTCGTCGCGGGCGGCCTACTGCAACTCATCGGCCTCTACCACGACGATCCCTTGCCGCTCGATGCGGGGAAAATACAGCGCAAGCGTCTTATTGGCGGGTACCTGCCGGACACGGATGTGGGGGCCATGGCCCATGCGGCGGTGCGGTCGCTAGCCAGCGGCCTCATTCAATCCACGCCGCTGATCACCCACCGCTTCCCCGGCAATCAAGCAAAAGAAGCCTTTGACCTACTCTATGAACGACCTGATGACGCCATGGGTGTAATTCTGGAGTGGACGTAACCGCAAGTAAATCCCGCCGCCTCCGCTCCGGTAGCGCAGGTTTGCTACCTGCGTCCGCACGAACGTACCCGCACTGCGGCTCTGCCTCCGACCCCATTCCGGTAGCGCAGGTTTGCTACCTGCGCCAGTGAAGCCTCAACTAGCGGCTTGTGCGCCGCGGAAATTCGTCTACATCGCTGGTAAACGCCATCTGTGGGCAGATTCTCACGAGGAGGTCTGCTCACTCCCCCGCCAACGCACCCACCCCAGGCATGGCTGCCTCAATTCGCTCCGCCGCCGCCATGAGATTCTCCAGCGAGTTGGCAAAAGAAAATCTCACGTAGCCTTCGCCGGCGGCGCCAAACCCCGTCCCGGAGAGCGAAGCTACCCCCGCTTCCTCCAGCCAATACCGTTCCAAACGCGCGGATCCCACGCCAAGCTCCTTCACGTTGCAGAAGGCGTAGAACGCCCCTTGCGGCACTAAACACGAGAGGCCGTCTATGGCATTGAGCGCGCCGATGAAGGCATCGCGTCGGCGGCGAAACTCCGCCACCATAGCAACTACCGAATCTTGCGGGCCCTCAAGTGCCTCGATGCCTGCCATCTGGGTAAAGCTCGCCGTGCACGACGTGGCGTTATTCAAGATCAGTCCGATCTTCTCTGCCAGAGGGACCGGCATCACGCCGTACCCCAGGCGCCAGCCCGTCATGGCATAGGTCTTCGAATGGCCGTCCAGTAGAATAGTCTGCTCCTGCATCCCAGGGTGTGCCAAAATGGAAGCGTGGCTGCCATCGTAGACTATGCGGCTGTAGATTTCATCGCTCAGCACCCAAATCGGCTTGCCCCGTACCATATCGGCGATTTCCCCGAGCTCCTCCGCCGTGAACACGCCGCCGGTGGGGTTGTGGGGTGCGTTTAAGATAATGAGCCGCGTCTTGTCAGTAATGCTGTCGCGCAATTCATCCAGGTCCCAGCGGAACTGCCGCTCCTCGTAGAGGGTTAGCGGCACCCTGGCGGCACCGGCAAAGCGCAGCATAGAATCATATGTGGGAAATCCCGGATCAGGGTAGATCGCCTCATCTCCAGGATTAACCGTGGCCAAGATTCCGGCAAAGACGATTGGCTTCGCTCCCGGCGTTACCACCACATTTTCGGCTGAGGCATCGACACCCCACCCTTGCTGCACGTATCGCGCGATGGCCTCACGGCAAGGCAATAGACCGGGAGTAGGGCCATAATGCGTATGTCCGTCCTGCAACGCCTGAACGCCGGCCTCCACGATGTTTTCCGGAGTAGGAAAGTCCGGCTCGCCGATCTCCAGGTGGATGATGTCTTTCCCGGCACTTTCCAGTTTCCGGGCGCGCGCAAGAACCGCGAACGCCGATTCGCCTTTCAATAGGTCGGTACGCGCGGCTATGTTCGGGACAGCCATCAGTCCACTCCTTTCCCAGAGGCATTACTAATTCAATTGTACTGGTTCCAAGAATCTCCGCCAACACTATGCTACACTCGTCATACCAAACGAGGGACAATCCGAAAGTTGGGAACCGCTCATGGCACTTGCGACACTCGCCCAAGATCCAAGAATTTACCGCATTACGGCCATTTGGAATTGGGACAGCATCGTTGAACTCTACTTTATCAACGGCCCCACGCGGGCGCTCATAGACACGGGAGCATCTGACACGCCGCGAGAGTACATTGAGCCTGCGCTGCGGTCACTCGATCTGACGCTCGACGACATCGACGTCATTCTCAATACCCACGGGCACCAAGACCACATGGGTGGCAATCACGCGCTGCTCAGCGAGATTGAGGCACAGGTGTACATGCATCAAGATGATGCATTCCTCGTTGAAGACCTTGAAGCGCATATGGATTACATCTGGCACGCAGACAAGCACGTTCTCGGCTACGACCTCTCGGCGCGGCGGGCGCAGTTTCTGCATACGGTAGGCGGCCCTTCACCAGTGCATCGCAGGCTGGAAGACGGCGAAATTGTCGACCTCGGTGATGACATCCAGCTCCGGGTGGTGCACCTTCCCGGCCACTCACCGGGCAGCATTGCGTACCACTGGGAAGCCAAGGGCATCGCGTTCGTGGGAGACGCCGTGCAAGGACTTGGCAGCAAGCCGGGCACGTTCCCTCTCTATTACACGGCGAGAGGCTACGAGCAATCCATGCTGCGGCTGGCTGCTCTCAACATCGAGACACTCGCACTCGCCCATCGATACCTATGGTCACAGGAACCCCGTGGCCCAATTCGCACCGGCAAAGACGCGGAACAAACGGTGCAAGACAGCATCAACGTTGTCCGATTGATTGATCAAACTGTGCGGCACGCGCTCGAATCCCATGCAGGCGCCGGCTTTCTGCCAGTCGCGCTCGCCGCGACACAGGCGCTGGCTGCCGAGATACCCTTCACCGTCGATCCTCGCACGGGCTTGCCCACCGGCCTACCCGCAACCTTCTTTGCCCACTTCACGGAACTAAATGGTGGCTAGGGGCGCCCCCCAATGCGCTGGCTGCTGCCGCGTATTGGTTGCCCGTCCCCACGTCCCGTGATAGAATCCCGCTGGGGACTAGTATCGCCGAAGTGGCGGAATTGGAAGACGCGCTACGTTCAGGGCGTAGTGGGCCTTGCGCTCGTGAGGGTTCGAGTCCCTCCTTCGGCACCTCATAGGCCTGGTGGCTCGTGCGACCAACCATCAGAGAAAGGTTTGGAAAGACCATGAGCACACAGGAAACTAATCAGTTGGGCCCTCTGTTTACGCAGTACTTGCAAACAGTGGGCGTGGCAAACCTGAAGGGTGAAGAGGCCCGGCACCTCCGCAGATTTGTTAGTTGGTGCGGGCCGGACTCCCGAATAACCTCGATCTATCCCCACCAACTGCAGACCTATCTCGATCAAGTAACAGCGACCGCTGCCGATCCAAAGCCCTGTGCAAGCGCCTTGCGCACGTTCTTTTCCCATGCGCTGAAGTCCGACTGGGTAGAGAACAACCCCGCCACCGGTTTGCGAATCACCAAGCGAGCCACTAAGAGCAATCCCCGTGCCGCCGATGCTCAGGCCGGAGGCACTTTCATCAGCCGCAAGCGCTACGATGAATTAGGTGCTGAATTGAAGATCCACAAAAGTGAAGGACGCGAGCGCATCAGCAAGCATCTGCATGCGGCCATCAAGGATGGCGATCTGCGTGAGAATGCGGCCTATGATGAGGCAAAGTATCAGCAAGGCATGCTGGAAGCGCGCATTCGCGAACTGGAGCAAACGCTCCGTACAAGCACGATTACCGAAGAGGATGCGCATCAGGCAGACGGCGGTAGTGACGCCGCCGACGAGGGCGTCAAGATTGGTATGCGCGTTGAACTGGAATTGACTGACGGCAGTGAGACCATTG
The DNA here is from genome assembly GCA_026710945.1 of Chloroflexota bacterium. Taxonomy (NCBI): domain Bacteria; kingdom Bacillati; phylum Chloroflexota; species Chloroflexota bacterium. The sequence goes on along the minus strand of JAPOQA010000040.1, from coordinate 2,630 downwards.
CTTATCAATTGGTTGGACCTTCCGAGGTCGACCCCCTTGAAGGCCGGATTTCGTACCTCTCTCCCGTTGGAGCAAGCCTCCTTGCCAAACGCGCCGGCGACACCGTTGCCGTGGAAACGCCTGCCGGAAGTGAGACCTATCGGGTTCTTAGCTACTCGTTCTAACCACTCGCAGCAACCGCCAATCGGAAACTGAACCGCGAAAGTCCGTCTGCTGGCTTGTTTCGCCGCGGCCCAATTCCACCCGCCGGAACCTGCATGTAGCAACTGCTACATGCTACGCCTGTGTAGAAGACTCTAGTGCGCCGCCCCCCACGTCGAATCCGCTTGTGAACGCTCCTAGTGCCACCTCCAAATGGCTGGTACAATACGAGTGTACCAGCCAAATTTTGTCCACCAGAGGTTGTCTTGATGGAGACCATTGCTGCTGTTCTCAACTATGTCCTTGCGTTTCTTATCGCCTACTTTCTCGCGTTGTGGGTAGCCCTTGCCATCTGGGCATTCTATGACATTCGCACTCGCACCACTGACATATTGGTGCAGCTCTTCTCGATTCTTCTCGTGCTGGCCTTCAATGTTTTCGGCCTCATTCTTTACTTGTTCCTCCGTCCCAAAGAGACGCTGGCAGAGGCAAACGTACTGGCGTTAGAAGAGGAGAGCTTCTTGGCCGAAAGCGAATCCTTGTCACGATGCCCCAATTGCCACTATCGATTGCAAAACGACTACCAGCTTTGTCCAATGTGCCAGCTTGAAATCAGAAAGCGCTGTACCGGCTGCCGGAATCTCACCGACTTGCAGTGGAGTGCTTGCGCTTACTGCGGGACGCCGGTCAACTAAGCTCGCTAAGGCTAGTCTTAGTGAGTTCAGGCCGATACTCTTCACCAACTCTTTGCTTTCCCTCTCTGCAACTCACCTCCACGCCTAAGGATTGCCGTGCCACTCGCAGCCAGCCAAGACACTAAAAGCCGCACGTTGGCGGAGACCTCCGATGTGCCTGACGACTCCCGGCTTTCGGTCCGCGAATGGCCGGCGGCGGAGAGACCACGTGAGCGCTTGCGCGACCTTGGTCCTGCTCACCTATCGACTGCTGAGCTTCTCGCCATAATTCTGCGTACGGGCACGCGCGAGAATTCCGTTGTAGCCGTCGCCCAAGGGTTACTTGATAAGTATGGTGGGGCCAGCGGCTTGGCCCAAGCGAGCTTTCGGCAGATTACCCAGTATCCCGGCGTTGGCGAAGCAAAGGTAGCCCAGTTGAAGGCGGCGCTGGAGCTTGGCCGCAGAGCCAGCGCAAGCTCCCAGCCCGTACAACCCGTAATCCGTTCGGCCACCGACGCGAAGAATTTCCTGTTGTCCGACTTTGTCGACGAGGAGCAAGAAAAGTTCCTCGTAGTATTGCTGGACACCAAACACCATGTGGTGGGCAAAGAAACTTTGTATCGCGGCACGCTGAACCAGACGGCAGTTCGTCCCGCTGAGGTCTTCCGCGAGGCCGTGCGGGCCAACTGCGCGGCCGTGCTGGTTGCGCACAACCACCCGAGTGGCGACCCTACCCCTTCCGCCGATGACGTTGCCACCACGGCCCGCTTGGAGAGTGTCGGTGATCTCTTGGAGATTGAGCTTGTCGACCACATCATCATGACACGCGACGGCGCACTCTCACTACGGGAAAGAGGACTTGGCTTTACCCGTAAGCGCCCGCAACGGACATGACAAGGACCCACATAGGTACACCCATTTTGAGCTGCGATTGAGACGCGGCGTGTGATCGGGCAAGTTGCCAAGAAGCTCCAGGATAGTAACTTCCTGCAGGTTCCAGCACGAGACATTGCAGCATGTATACAATGTTATGCTATAGGAAGAATGCCGACCTTAGGCTGGGAGGAGATCGCCACGAAATCATTCGCTAAGGAAGTTCTGCAAACGCTTCTACTCACCGCCATCATCTTCTTTGGCACACGTCTCGCGGTACAAAACTATCGCGTCGAAGGCAGTAGCATGTATGGCACACTCCACCACAGTGAGTTCGTCTTGGTAAACAAGCTTGCCTACGTCCGCTCGGAGCCGCAGCATGGCGATATAATCGTCTTTAACTATCCCATTGATCCTTCAGAGCAGTTTGTCAAGCGTATCATTGCCATTCCCGGCGACACGATTGAGATTCGCCAGGGCGTAGTTTATGTAAACGGAGAGAGTGTGACTGAACCATACGTCAGTCAGGGGTCTCAACTCGCTGGATTTGCCAACCGGGACGAACTCTCGAGCCGTACAATTCCTGCGGATGCCTACTTTGTGATGGGTGACAATCGGCGCGGCAGCAGGGATTCTCGAGAGTGGGGATTCTTGCCGCGCAAGTTCATCGTGGGCAAAGTATGGGTAGCCTATTGGCCTTTGGAGGACTTCGGCGTTATCGAACACTTCGAGCTCATCGTGCCGGATCCCATTGACCGCAAGGAGGCTGTTGTCTTCGACGAAGTCGTCGTCTTCGACGAGGTTGCCGCATTTGACGAAGTCGTCGTCTTTGACGAAGTCGTCGTCTTTGACGAAGTCGTCGTCTTTGACGAAGTCGTCGTCTTTGACGAAGTCGTCGTCTTTGACGAAGTCGTCGTCTTTGACGAAGTCGTCGTCTTTGAC
>JAPOQA010000039.1 GCA_026710945.1 Chloroflexota bacterium | reverse complement strand
GCGAACCCCCACCACAGCCCACATCCCTCTCCAAGTCCTTTTCCGGCCCCCCCCGCTTTTAAAAAAGTCCCCCCCCCCCCCCCCCGCTCAAGCGCTGCCGCAGAGTCTGGAAACTCACACAGCACTTTGCACATACTCTTAATATGCTCATCTTCAAGCAACTCGGAGTAATCTTTCTCCACAAGCAACCAGATTCCTACTCTAAGCCGAAGATCGTATCCAAAGATTCAGCCATTATACGCGCGCCCAACTCCGGATTGTGGCGCATGGGCCCGATCTCAACGGTTACATAGTCGTCATACCCAATCTCGTTCCACGCCTGTCGCACGGCGGGCCAATTCACATCGCCTTCCAACAAGGTAGTAAAGTGGCCGCCGGGCCGTTGAGCAACGAAGTCCTTGACATGGCACTTCTTGATGCGCTTACCCAGAATCCGAATCCATTGCTCCGGGTAGCCGTAGGCAAGGATATTGCCCACGTCAAAGTAGGCGCCGACGTGGGGATCATTGATTTCGTCAACGAACCGAGCAAATTCAAGCGGGCTCAGCAAGAACTTATTCCAGACGTTCTCTACGCCAATCGACACGCCCAGGCTTCTCGCTTTGGGAACAAGACCCGCTAGCGCGTCGCGCGCGCGGTTGTACGCATCGTCGTAGGCGGTGCTTTCATCGACCACACCCGGCACAATGAGCAGAGTGTTCGCGCCAATCTCATGCGCCACTTCCAACATGCGCTCGTTGATGCGCGCCGCGTTGGCGCGTACGTCCGGGTCGGCAGACGTCATGAGCACCTGCCAATTTAAGCTGGTATACAAGCTGGGAAGTTCTATACCGATTGACTCGGCATGTTTCCTGATGGTGCCCAACTCGTCGTTCGTGAGGTTGACATGCAAGTATCCTTCATTGCCAAATGTCAACTCCACACCATCGAAGCCCGCTGCTTTAGCCGTATCGAGAATCTGCGCAGGTTGCCAGTTTTGCGGCAACGCTCCCCGGTTCAAACCCTTCTTCATAGTGTTTCACAACTCCTTCGAAATCTGAGCAATGACGGCTGCCTCTTGTATTTGCCTATCGCTGACCCCAACGTACCCCAACATGAAACCCGTTTCACGGCCAGAAGTCAACGGAGTTGGCCGAAAGCAACGTTCAGTGTGGGGCGGGGGAATTGCGCGGCGACTCGCTGCATTGAGATTCATCGAATTGCAAAATCGCGCGTGCTTCCGCTCAGTCTTCACAGCATGGTATGTGCCTTGCACTCACTAGCGCGTACCGCTGTTCAGTTGCAATACAAGCAGTTGTGAAGGTGGGATTCGGGTTGTAGAATGATTCTTAAGGGCACCGCAAAGCAAACTGGGTTGACTCCTGTCAGGAATACGTGAAATCGCGATCCGTTCCGCACCTGCTCCCCCTAGAGTTGGCTGATGTTCCGTAAGTTTGGGCGCCTTATCGTGCCCCTTCGCATCCCGTTGCTTGTTTTTTGGATCGCTCTGGCGCTTCTCCTCGGCTTTACGGCGCCATCCATCAGTGACGTCGGATCTTCCGATCAGACGAGCTTTCTCCCCGATTCTGCCAGGTCCATCGCTGCCCGCACATTGGAAGCTGAGGAATTCGCTGCGAGCGGCAGTGCCAGTATCGGTCTGTTGGTTCTCACTCGAGAGGGCGGACTCACCGCGGCGGACCGTGGGTTCGCCGAATCCATCCACAATTGGCTGCTCTCCCCTCAGGGCCCTGCCATCGTGCAGGATGTGGTCTCGATTTACAGCCGTCCCGAGCAGGAAAGCACGCTTGTCAGCGCCGATGGTGCTGCCATGCTGCTCCAGGTCAACTTCACCGTAGAAGCCTTTCAGCCGGTGGTGGACGAGGCGACATACGCTATCCGTGAGCGGGTGCAGCAAGGCAGGCCCGACGGCCTGGCCGTGCATTTCACTGGAGAGGCCGGGCTGGGCACAGACCTGGTCGATAGCATCGTCGAGAGCACGGACCGCACCACCATCGTTACAATTTTTCTCGTAATCGGCTTGCTGTTCTTCATCTATCGTGCGCCGCTGGCAATCCTCATTCCCCTTATTACGATTTCGCTAGCATTTCTTGTCTCCCGGGGCATCCTGGGGTACCTGGCTCAGTTTGGCTGGCAAGTTTCATCTTTGCTCGATTCCTATATGGTGGTGCTCGTCTTCGGCGCCGGCACGGACTATTCGCTTTTCTTCATTTCACGATTCCGGGAAGAACTCGCCAAGCATTCGGCCTATGAAGCAGCGGTGCGCTCTGTGCAGCGCATCGGCACAGTGATAGCGGCGAGCGCCATAACGACAATGGTCGGACTATCGGCGCTAGGCATGGCACGATTTGGCCTGGTCCAGACGATGGGGCCCGGTTTGGCGCTTTCTGTAGGCATCACTCTGCTTGCCGGACTAACGCTAACACCGGCCCTGCTTTCCATCTTTGGCCGCTATCTCTTCTGGCCGCGCAAGACAAGCGTCGAGAATACGCAGCCGTCCACCTTCTGGGTACGTGTGAGCAATCTGGTTGCCAGACGGCCGTTAGTCTCTGTGATTCTCATCACCGTGCTACTGGCAATTCCTTACCTCGGGCTACTCCAGTATCGAGAGAGTATCGCTTTAGTCGCATCTCTGCCTAAGACCACTGATTCACGCCAGGGCTTCGATGCAATTGCCAATCACTTCCCGCGAGGAGAGTTTGCACCTGCAGTGGTGCTGCTCCAGCTGCCGTCGAGCGCAGACGTCACATCTACTCCCTTCTTACGCGCCGTTGCTACGTTGCAAGATGAACTTCTGGCGATTGATGGGGTCGATCAGACGCGCAGTTACATCGATCCTGTTGGTGATGGGTCTGCATCTGCAGCATTCACGGTAACGGGACAGCTCGACCAGATTGCGGCATCATTGCGGGAACCTCAAGCAGACGCAAGTGGTGATCCAGCACGCCGGCTCAATGAAGCATCGGCTCTAGTCGACGATCTACAACGGTATGTGGACGAGTTGGCAGTCGCCTTCCCCGACGTGGCGCAAGCCGCGCAGTTCTCCCAAACCCGAGAAGCGCTCGCTCGTCTGTCCACAACCACTACCGCGCTCCGCGCCCAGGCACACCCGGCCACGCAGCTACGGCAATTGGCAGCACAGTTGCGCCAACCTCCGCCATCGCAGAGACCGGACGACCCGTCCGCAGCGTTTGCTCCTGTGACCCGCTATTTAGCGGAACTGTCTCAGGCGTTTCCGGATGTGTCCGCGCAGCCCGCTTACGGGGAAGCAACCGAGCTTCTCGTAGGAATTCAACAGCTAGCGCAGGATGCGCCGGCGCCAGCCAATCTCTCTGCTCAACAGCGAGCGGCGCTGCAGTCTCAATTGCAAGATTCTGCCGGTGGCGTGGCTGCCCAACTCGATCTACTCGCCGGATTCTTCGCCGAAAAGCCGGAGGCGGTGTTTTTCCCAAGCGACGCAGCGCAGGATTTGGGGGAGAACCCCACTGTAGGAGTGACAACCGGCCTAGCGGAGGCTCTTTCAGCATTGCGCAATGTCTTCGCGGCGAATCCTTACCCTTACTTCATTCCAGCGTCGCTCCCCGATGTGGAGCAGGCTGCCAACGCTGTCATGCCGCTATTCATCTCAGAGGATTCAAAGACAGTCAGACTCTTCGTCATTCTCAATGAAGACCCGCAAAGCGCAGATGCCATCTCTACGCTGGACATAGTTCGGCAGACAGTTGAGCAGAACAATGACGGCCCACTGGCTTCGGCCCAGGTTTTCTTAAGCGGCGCCACTGCCGAGGTCGCTGACGTCCAGCGAGTGATCCATCAAGACCTGCAAGCGGTGGGGGTGGTGACCGTGGTAGGCATCTTTGCCGTACTCGCCATTCTCCTGCGCAGCCTCGTTGCCCCCCTCTATTTGGTGGGAACCGTAGTCTTTTCCTACGGCAGCAGTCTAGGACTTTCCACGCTCTTCTTCCAAGGGTTGCTCGGCCACGAGGGTGTGTACTACCTGTTGCCATTGACGGTAATGGTCATGCTCATCGCGCTCGGGGCGGACTATAACGTCTTCTTGGTTCACCGCATTCGGGAAGAAAGTGCGACATTGCCCCTGCGTGAGGGCGTACGCGTGGCCTCAGCGCGCACCGGGGCAATAATCACGGCCGCTGGAGTCATCCTCGCCGGTACCTTTGCCGCGCTCACGGCGTCCCCGCTGCAGATGCTCTTTCAGATGGGTGCGGCTGTTGCGCTGGGCATCCTCATCGATGCGTTGGTCGTACGCTCGCTGCTCGTGCCGGGAATTGTTACGCTTATAGGCAGCGCGAACTGGTGGCCGGCATCCATTCGCGCAAACTGGTGGCCGCTCCTTCCCGCCGGTTCAAAGATCCCGCTCGGAAGTGAGCAAGGCCTTGCGCGAGTTGTCGTTTACACCGCCGTAGCCGTGATCATCGCCGTGACGTTTGCCACCCGCGGCCTCTGGTATCCCGATTCGACAGTCGCAACTGCGCAAGCAGCCACCCACACAGACGATCTGCAATCCACGGTACCGACGGCGACACCCCAATTGCTCGTAGTGCCGCCGACACCAATGGCCGAAACCACCCCAACACCAGCACCCACACCTAGCCCCCAATTGACTACAACGCCAACGTCTACGCCACTTCCACCACCAGCGCTGAGAGAGTACGTTGTACAGCCTGGCGATACGCTCACCGCTATTGCCCTGGAGTTTGGCGTCACAGTGAGCACGCTTGCAGAACTCAACGGGATTGAGAATCCCAACGCGATTTCCGCCGGTCAGCGCCTGCTAATCCCGCCTACAGAACCGTAGCGCCATTCAGTGCCGCAAGTTGATTACAGTTCAGAGTTAGAGTCGCCTGCATTGGGCACCGTACGTTTGCGAAACACGTCTCTTGCCTCCAGGTGCCGTGTGTATCTCCGCACCTGCATTGAAACATGCCTCCAGAATTCTCTCAGCTCTAAACTCTTCCACGGGGCGCGACTCTTGGGCTTGCCTCGGAGATTCCCACGAGACCTACGCACGGTTCAGCTCACGGCGCGGGTTGACTCATTGTGTCCTGCATCTAAGCGGGCTTGTCTCGGTCCTGTCAGTCCCAAGACAATATGTCTGTGATATTCTACCTGCTGAGGCAACCTCTCTAAACGGAATTCAATGTCGAATTCAGGGGGGTTGGCCTATTAGAAGACAGTGCGGGCATGGGATTCTTCGTCGACAGATGGCGGCGGATCGGAACACGATTATACATAGCCTTGGGCTTCGCGGTAATCCTCACCCTCGTATCCGGCGCGGTAGGAGTCTTCTACTTTGAACAGAGCGGTGACCTAAACTTCCAGGTGCGGTCAGAATCCGTGCCGGCGTTAGAGGCGTCTTGGACTGTGGCTCAGGAGTCCGAGCGCTTGCGCAATGTGGGGCTGGGTCTGGCAGCAGGGCCCGATTCTGGGCTTCAGGGCTTGGCAAGGGGCACCGTGGCCGCCTCTCTGGCGCGAATTGACTCGGCATTGGATGTAGTAAACGGCGTACCGGACCTATCGCCGGATGCCCAAGCCGTAAGCGATGCGGCCTACGAATTGGCGGATGCAATTGATAATCTCGGCCGCAGCCGTGAGGCATTGATTAGTACAAATCAGGTTGCCGCCGACTATCGATTGATTCTGGCGACGGCCCGGTCGAATGTCGGCGAGTCGGAGGCAGCGTTGTCGGTATTGCGACAGGTGCTGGTAGCAGAGGGCGCAACCGAGTTGCAGCGGCTGTGGGATGAGTTTGCAAGGCTGCATGCGCTAGGCATTGACCCTTCGGTGGCGTCTCTGGGTGAAGGCGAAGGGGTATTCTACGTCCGCAGCCTTCAGTTGGCCTTGACCGCAAACATTAAAGACTTAACGGCTTCCTTCGACGCGTCAAGTGTGGCATTGGAAAATGCCGTCGCAAGTCTGCTGGCGGCATCCCGCGCCCACTCTGCAGAATCGCTCGGACAAGCGGTGAGTAGCTTCGATGAGGGACGGACATTATTGACGGGAATCAGCGTGATAAGCGTGATAGCGGCTACGCTTGCTGCCTGGTTATGGGTGGGCAACGGCATGGTGCGGCGACTCTCACGTATGTCGGAGCGCATGCGGCACATGGCCGACGGAGACTTGGAAACGCCCGTACCGGAAGTGGGGCGGGATGAGATCGGGGAGCTTGCCAACGCTTTGGAAGTCTTCCGAGAGCAAGCACTGGAAGTGCAGCGTCTCAATCTGGTTGAAAAGCTCTACGAAGAGTTGCGCCAGACCAATGCGGAATTGAAACGTACCCAAGCCCGATTGATTGCTCAGGAAAAACTGGCCGCACTCGGAGAATTAGTATCGGGTGTTGCCCATGAAATCAGGAACCCGCTAAACTTTGTCAATAATTTTTCCGAAGGGACACTGGAGCTATACAACGAACTTACCGAAATGTTGGACACGTATCGCGACAGAATGTCGGCAGACGATACGGCGTTGCTGGATGACATTGGCGAGGAAATGACCGCTAGTCTGAACCGTGTCCTATCTAACGGAGGGCGCGCCTTGGCAATCGTGGAGCGTATGCGGGGACTGGGAGTGGTAGGTGGAGAACCGGTCGTCACAGAGTTGAACGGCCTGGTGCGGGACGCGGTGCAGTCCGGCGTGAACAGCTTTATCGCTGAAGCTCAGGGCTTTTCCGTGCGGACTGAATTTGACCTGGATCCGGCGGTGGGTGAATTGTCGCTCGTAGAAACGGATTTTGGCGAAGCAATGCTTAACATCGTCAGAAACGCCTGCTATGCGATGCAACTAAGGCAAGAAGCCTCTGAGGATGACTATGAGCCGAACCTGGCCGTTTCTACCCAGGTGGTTGGCGACGCAGCCGAAATCCGGGTACGTGATAACGGCACGGGCATTGCTGAAGACGTGCTCGGTCAGATTTTCAATCCATTCTTTTCAACGCGGGAAGGTGTTTCGGGGGCCGGATTGGGCCTTCCTATCGCCGCAGACGTGGCCAGGCGACTGGGAGGCGATCTTGCGGTGGACTCGGTGCACGGAGAGTACACAGTGTTCACCATGACCTTGCCCCTAAGCGTGCCTGCTCCGGTTTAAGAGCGGGGCATTGGTCTAGCTAAACACGATTGCCAGTCGCGAACCAATCAATGCCGGTAATCGCGATCCCTGCAATCCTATTGGCGCCTGCGCAGAATCAAGTATCCGAAGACTGATACTGCAAAGATGCTTGCAAGACCCTGAATAACCATCAGCGTTATCCTCCTCCGTGGCGTTGACGCAATGCCACCCAAGGTATTGCGGATACGAGGAACAGTGTTGCTTATGACTGGTGCGGCCAGCCGCTGCAAGTCGCGTTGCACAGGCTGCACCACTGGCTCGGCTGTTGGGAGAGCGGCAGTTGCTGTCGCAGAAACGGCGGCGGGCTCCGGCGTAGGCGTGGCGGCAACATTGTTACCAACCGTTCCGGCAGTCTCAGCAGTGGGCTCAGCAATCAATGCAACCGTGGGAACTGCAATCAATGCTGGTGTGGGTGTCGGAGTCGGTGTAGGCGTCGGGGTTGGCGTTGGCGTCGGAGTGGGAGGGATAGGTGTTGGGATTGGTGTAGGCGTTGGTACTGGCGAAGGCGTTGGAGAGGGCGTAGGGACTGGTGTCGGACTGGGTGTAGGCCGCGGAGTCGGTGGTGGTTCCGGTGTTGCCGTTGGAGCGGGCCTCCGCGTAGGAACAGGACTAGGAGTAGGTGAAGCGCTTGGTGTCGGCATCGGAGTAGGTGTCGGTTCAGGAGTGGGAGTAGGCGGTGGTGGCGGGGGCGGCGGCTCCACGTTATCATCATCGAAGAGTCCGCACCATGATCTGGGATCGGAACCGCAACTAAATTGACACTCAGATCCCCCATCACTGACGGCACACCCCCTCAACGGTCCCAGCGGATTGGCAGGGACTATTGGCAGACCTCTACTTCGCAGCCGGTTGTAGCACTATTGCTGCTTCCTCCTTCTTCAGTGTAATAGTACTTACACTCTAAGGACACTGGGGCGCCTACACGGACTGCATAGCTCATTGCGGCTGTGGAAAACGCAATTACAATGATCAGGCCGCAAATGGCTAGCTTCCTGCTTTCCACTCCCCAGACGCCCATGTGATTCATTCGTGACAAAAGTGTATGCGGTGTCGCGCCAGCAAAGAGACTGAGGCGCCGGAGGACGTTCATCACTCTAATAGCTCACACTTTGACTTGAATGGGAGCCGACACTCTAGCTGTCAAAGACATGATACACTTCAATGCGGTTCGCTCGGTCCCCCATCCCTTTTTTGGAGTATATCTACCCGACTCACATGTTCCGCCGGCACGGAATTCGTACGCAATTATTGTATCGGCAATGCCGCCTCCCGGCCTATCGAAACTTTGACCCCACCTCTCACCTGCACCGTTGCCCAGCGTCATCTTGCATTATACTATCGGCACGGGAGGCTTTTCCCTTAGGCGGAGGCTGGTATGGCGTCTCGCGAACCCGAACAGTTAGCAAACCGCGGCTTTGAATTTAACGACGGCAGTGGGCTGCGGGTGGCGCACGTTCGCTTTGAGTCGGAGGCAAAGTTCGACTGGTCGCTGTTCGACGGCTACGACCGCATCCGTATTCTCACCTACTCAGCAGGTGTGAGCGCGATCATTCGGCTGCTGGAGAAGCATAGCTTCAGCGAATTCGAGTGCGTATTCGGCTGCGAGAGCACGCTGCGCACGCTCAAGGACATCATGGCGTTCCAGCAGGTCGCCATCGGTGACACGCGGGCCGCCATCAAGAACCTTTCCGATGAACGCCATGCGTTCATCCTGAGCCGCGTCAGGGAAGGCCAAGCCCGCTTTCGCGTGCTGCGCAAGCAGATCGCCCACGCCAAACTCTACCTGCTGGAGAAAACCGAGACCGGCAGCACCCGCACCCTTGTCGGATCCGCGAACCTATCGGAGACGGCCTTTGGTGGTCGGCAATCCGAGACTCTGGTCTGCTTCGACGATGATCGCGCCGCGTGGGCTCACTACCTCGGCATGTATGAAGCCATTCGGGACCGGGCATCCGACGAGCTGCCGCTGCCACCAGAGCGCATCGAAAGTACTGAAATCGCGCTGCAGGAAGTGCCCGTCCTCGATCCTGAAGACCTCTCCACTCTGGTAATTGACACGCCGGAGAGCGAGCAGGGCGCAGCCGAAGGGGCCCACATTGCCGTTCCCGCGCAAATAGAGCGCATTGAAAAGATGAAAGCAGCGATTCCACCGGTGGTGGCCAACCTCATCCCTTCGCCCCGCAGTGGCAAGCAGCAGATCACACCCGACATCCGGCGCAAGATCGTCAGAGAGTCCAGCCGCATCCGCGTCGTGCAGTCCGAGGAAGAGACCGACCACCGCGAGCTATCCATCGACAGGGACACAAAGAGCGTCTTGCTCCTCGGCGAACCATATTCGCTGGAAGCCGACCTCGCCGCCGCAAAGTCAGATGCGAGACTGCTGGTGGAATTCTTCAGCAACTACGAAGGCACGTTCGAAGGCGGCATGGGGGTGGAACGGCTGCAGCGGGACTATTTCATCCTCTGGTCGTGGCTCTACTTCGCGCCCTTCATGTGCGACATGCGCACACTGGCCGGCCACCAGGGGGACATCTTCCGGTTCCCGTCGTTCGCCATAGTCTACGGCAAGCCGTCGTGCGGCAAGTCCAGCCTGATCGAGACGCTCATGTCATCCATGTTCGGCAAGTCGTACAGCATCGATAAGCGGGACTTTACCCGGGCTCGACTAAGAGACATCCAGCACGCCTACAAGCGGTTTCCGGCCGTATTTGACGACATCGGCAGGCCCGCTATACGCAATCACGGCGAAGATGTCATCAAGGACGAGAATCCGCCGCAGGTCACGGAATATCCCTGTTTCGTGCTCTCGATGAACCAGGAGTTGAAGGCCTTTACCGACCAGATCGTCAAACGCAGCCTGATGATCTACACCACCACCGCGCTGCCCTCATACAAGGAAGAGTTGCGCCACGAGCTGCACCTGAAGATCCAGGAAGTGCGCCGCAGCCTCTCCACGCACCTCTACCGCAAGTATCTGCGGCGTACGCTCGCTCGCTTTGACGAGACCCCCCAACCCGAGGACTGGCTCGCGTTCTCATCTACCATCCTCGCGGAATTGATCGGCGACCTGCTGGACGACAGTCCGCCTGCATGGTGCAAGCCTGTCACGTGGGACGAATACGCGGACAAACGCCACGAGCGGGTCAAGTCACAGCTCGAGCACCTGCTGCGGCGCGCCACCCGCATGAACAAAGAGGGCGACCACCCCACCGGCTGGATTCTGGAAGCCGACAAAGTCATCGTCATCGAACAGAAAGACACCTTCGGACGGCGCGAATTCGACTGGGAGAACGTCCCCTCCACCCTCATCGACGACAACGCCAGCGTCGGCGGCCGGACTGTGCTGAATCGCAGAGAACTGGAGGAGTTCTTGGGAGCGAAACTCACCGGGCGGGGGAATGGACTCTTAGACAAGCTTTTCGGCAGGAGGTGATTGAGGATGTGCGGATGCTCTTGCTTCTCAGCAACGGGACAGGGATAGCACTGAATTTGCTCTGAGTAGAGTCAATTTCACCTTGCTCGAACCTGTGTTGGCCCGTAGCTGTAAGGGGTGCGTGTGTGACTGTCGCTGCACAGCATACGGGGTCAGAGAAGTCAAGACTCTGTCATGGTCATGACAGTGACCACACGGTCATGGGTGGTTATAAGCCATGCTTTGGCCAAGCGGACAGCGTATTTCTAAAGGAGAACCGTTCATTGATCTCCTATTCATCCTCGCCCTCGCCGTCCTTAACCTCTTTCTCCAAATCTGGTTGTTCTTCATAGCTAATTGAAATCTCCGTACCCTCCGTTTCAGGGCGGGAATCTGGGTACAAGCGCAGCAAGTCCCATTCATTTATCGCTGCTCGCACTTTGTACCGCATTCTACCTTGATATCCCGCTCCGCCTGCCTTTCCCTCTCTTCTTGGCGCATCCCAAACGTAGGCAACGCTATGGATTTGCCGCAGTTTCTCAATTGTTGCGTTCACGTCCTCGTCGGTCGGAGGTTCTAATGGAGTAGCTTCCCGTTCGAGGACTCTCATGCCCGTTTCAGCCCTGGCCGCGGTAACATCATCTCCCCTTGAGCGCAACCGATGGGCTGCGTTATGGCGATCCTGCTTGCCGGAATCTCCTAAAACGGCTGCCGCGAAGTCGCTTGTCACTGTGCCAACCACCACGAGCCCCGGGCACCCCTCATCTTCAACCTTTCCCAACCAACGGGCAATTTCTGCGTAGGACTTGGCTCGCTGCGGCAGAGTGTAGGAGCCGATTAATTCGACCTCATCCAACAATACGACCCAACCGTTATATCCTGCCCCCTTTATCAGTTCCGTTGCGAATCGCAACCGTTGCGGGGGTAACTCCTTTACTTTCGGCGCTCTGAAGGGATAGTTCGGCAGTTGACCGATTTGCCTAAGTCCATCCTTGACGGTGGCAACCTTGATTCTCTCTCCTGACCAAAACGCACGGATTTCGCTAACAAGATCAAAGTCACTTGCCCGTTCATGCACCATCAGGGTTGCCGGAAAGATACGGTGTAGCCCGTTCTGCTCAGAATCGGCCCAGAGAAAGAAGCGAGGGTATGCATCTGATTTTTCAAGTATAAGCCCGAGTTCTTCCATTAGCTGCCCAGTTCGGTTCGGCATCCGTGCAAAGTCTACTGCGGACTTAAAAACCTTCGCTAAGTCGTAGAGGGGTGTCTCTTTACTAATCGTCACTCTGCTGCAGACGAAACCCTGTGACAATGCTTGATGTTCCAAGTAAGAAAGGAGGTGTGATTTTCCGGTGCCGAAGTCTCCCGAAACCAGCATCCCTAACGCATGGGAAGGCGGGCCATCCGAATCGATCGACTTGGACAGCAACTCTTCGAACTGTCTCTCCGCCTGTGGCTGATTGCACCCCAAGAGCTTTACGGCTTCCTCGTTAGGCACACCGTTTCGCAGCCCTTCCAACGCCCGCTTGCAAGCAAAGGCGTCTTTCACATCTATGGCGCTAATCATGGCTCCAGCCTCTTTCTTAGGACAGCCGAACTAAAGAAGCGATCGGGTTGACCAACTCCTTGTCGCGAACGTCATCCATGACTCTTGTCATAAGGGCTTGATACATGCCAAATCCTCTAGAACGGTCATCGTAATCAAGGAATGCGCTGTCCGTCACGACTATGAGCAATGCGCCAATCAATTTGTCTGTTTCATCGATGTACTCCCGGAGAAGCTCATAGTGGTCCATTGCCATGGGTTTTGTATAGTATTTCAATCCATCCCTTGGATTTCGAGAAACCGTTACACGGGAACTATCGAGCACTATCACTGTCCCCCCGTGCCCCACGTACCAGAACCAGAAGAGCGCCGATTGAATAAAGTGGCGTGCCGTAGTCCGATTGATGGGAGTATGGATTGCAAATGGCTTAACACTGCTTACCTTTGTGTTATCTCCTGTTAACCAATCAATCACTGGCTGATCAGTGTTCGCAGCGAGGCAAAGGTGACTCATAGCAACTCTAAAATCTTTAGCCATCTGATACTCTTTGAACACGCTATCTTGTATCCTAGGCCTTAACTCATGAAGCACAAAGGTTGGGTCCAGCCCGTCGTTTACTTCCCCAATCGCAGCGAAGATATTATCAGCCTTGCTTGGATCAATCGCATCAACCCTATATCCACTTTCCTTAGCAAAACGCAAAACGAGGCGCCGAGCCGATAGTCGCCAGTCTACTTGCTTCGCCATCTCGAAGAAGATGTCTTGGGGCATGTAGACTCTCGTCTTCGCTGCGTCTATTTTGACAAAAATACAATCCAATTCCCGGCAGCGGCGCTCCACAGCTTCATACAACGCCGGTTTCAGTCCATCTTCCGTAACAGCAAACTTGATGGACGCGCCACCCTCCTTGATGAACGTCGACAAGTATTCTTCCTCAATGAAACACAGCCACTCACCAAGGCGTATGGTGTTCGCCACTAATCGCCTCCAATAAACTGGATTGCGTAGTATCGAATAACTTGGCCCTCAGGACCGACAAACTGAAAGGTACTCCGCCCGCTCTTCGTGCCTGTAGACGCCGGAAAGGATACGCGCGCACCCTTCTTCGTGCGGAATGGACCCTGAGTCTCTAAAACATAGATTCCCCTGGCAAAGTCTGTCTTATCCATATAGTGAAGGCTGACTCCAGGCAACAGCGTCAATGCCTCATAAATCTTGGCTAATGGCACGGCCGGGCCAGAGCGACTAGGCATCAATTGTTTAGGAGACTGCTCACCCGATACAAGTGCATACGTCTTGTGCAGAGACTCCAGAAAGGCATCCGCTCTAAATCGAGGCGGTTTCTTACTATTTTTCACCAGCATCTCCGCAAGGTGGGAAGGCCTCAACGTCGATATCTTTTTTCTATCAACTCTCACAGCTCGGTCTCCAGGCAAAACCCGTACCACAGACGGCGGTGAGATCAGCCGACCGTCCTGTTCGAAGGTATCCAGTCCCTTTTCTTCAGTAGCCTGGCGAAGCTCGTCAAAATAGCCGTTCTCTAAATACATCACCTCTTCTTCATCCGTGTACGGCCACGTTCGAACCGCATTGGCCACCTCTTGCCGCAACAAAGCCAACACAGAATCAAGGTTCTGGCACGAATTCTTGATTGCGGTAATGTTGCCATCTTTGGCCGCCTTCTGCAACGCCTTGACCTGCTTTGTCAAGTCATTTGCAGACTTTAGAGCTGAATCCGCCGCTTTTTCCGTATCACTAAAGGCCTGCTCAAAGCTATCCATGCGTGTTTCTTTCCTCACTCACTATTCTTAATTCGACGCATGTCTATCATAAGGTGAGACATGCTTTGCTGGTGGGCAAGAGAGGACTTGAACCTCCGACCTCCACGATGTCAACGTGGCGCTCTAACCGGCTGAGCTACTTGTCCTGCTGCTATGGCGGAGTATAGCAGGGGACTAACGCCTGGGCAATTGGGCTACCTGCGCAAGAACTCAGAATCCGGCAGCGCGGGGATGGGGTGTTGCGCCGCAGGCTCGCGCAGATCCACGTAAGTTGTGGTGGCCACATTGCCAAAGTGGTCAATGCGATAGCCCTCGGCAACCAAAGATGGTGTGAGCATGGGTTCCTTTCCGATCCTAACCGCGCGGTTCAGCCGGAGACCTGCCGATTACCGAACGGCGTTCACTTCGAGTTGGACACCTTCATGCTGCTGGATGCGGCTGATGACCTCGAAGAGATTGCGAGCATGGGGGTTGCCGGACGGCCCGAACATGCGCATCAGACTTTTGGGCGGCTTGCCGGTCAGGGAACCAAGCTCCTCGAACCCAACGGTGGCATTGATGTAGTCACGCAGGACGATCTTGCCCGTATCGACGTCCCCGGCAAGCAGGCACTCGACACCTTCCTTTAGCAACCCTTCGCGAAATTCCTGGTCGCGCTCGGCGCGGGTCTGCACGGTCTCCTTGAAGTCACGGGTGAGCGGCATCTTTCACGCCTCCTGCTGCTTGCGGCGCGTGTACTCTCGCCAGAGTTCGCGGGCATTTTCGATGTCCCTCTGCTGGCGCGCTTTCGTTCCACCTCCGAGAAGGATTACCAGAGGCTATCACATAAATCAGCGACAAGCCGACTCGTGCTTCGACAGGCTCAGCATGAACGGATTTTCGCCTTTTCCGTTCGCCCTGAGCCTGTCGAAGGGCAGGTTTACGCAGAGCGACATATTTGTGAGGCAAGTTCTAGGCCGAGGTAGAGCCTGAAGCCTGGGCCGACGTCTATGCGGCACTCCAGCACTCCTCTGCCAACGCCTCTGACGTTGGAGAGATTCCCAGCCTTCATGCGGGCGAGGGCCGTCCGCACCCGGGTAGCCGCCCCGGCGTCGAGACCGTCGAACCAGCGGCCGAATGGACTGCGTCCCCGCTTATCGACGTATTCTCTGATCTCGATCATGCAATATATGGTAACGTATTTGTTACCAATATGCAATACTTAGCGCAGGCGGCGAATGGAAGTTGGCTCCCAACGGAAGCATGTCAACCCCCCGGTATTGCGGCAACCAAGACGGGCTTGGACAGAGCGTCACCGCGGACTATTTCTCTTCTCTTGAAACAGCAAGCGCCGTTCCCATCGGCCATGAACTCCGATGCAAGAACGGCAACCACAGAGGGTGAGGAGGTATGAATACGGTACGCGTGGTGGGCCGTGTAGGACTGAACTGCGAACTTTTCGAAGGGAGGTTTCTATCTGAGATCCTCTAGCCCTACACTGCGACTAGAGATTGGCTACAAGCCACCGATGGATGTTGGCCATTAGCTGCATCCGTGACATGCACCAATCCACGAACCGGGCACCTTTGCTCCCTTCGGCTTGGGAACCCATCGCTGCCTGGGCAGCAATTTCGCCGAGGTCGAGATCGCCCTCACGCTCTTGACGATCGTCCACACCGTGGAACTCGCTTTAGACCCGCCCGGCTACGCACTCGAAATCAAACACACGCCCGCGGCGCAGCCCGCGTGGTCGTTCAAGTTTCGCGTGCTGCGCCAGCGCCAGCGGCCGCACGGTGCTGAACCGGAGGAAACTGGACGAGTTTCTGGACAGGAAGTTCACCAGGCGAGGAGTACGCCTTCGGGCGAGGATCTCCTGTAGAAGATGACGACAGCTAGTACCGCTGTCCATTTGGGACTGAGGCTGCGCCTTGAGCCCATCGAGAGCCCTGCACCGGGCCCGCAACCGGCTGAGCGACGGAATCTCCTGGATAGCGCCGATGCCTTCGCCACTTTCGCCGGGGACATGGACGAGTATCTCAAGGACTACGCCTACGGAATTCTCTTGCGCTTCAAGAGAAAGTGACCTGGGCAGATGGTTGAGGGGCAGATCAAGTGGGCCTATCTCGTTGGGTACCGAGCGTTCGGGCCTTCAAGGATGGCGCGCTGGGAATCGGTCAGGTCTGCATAGTCATTGGGGTCCAGGTAGCTGGCCGACCATGAGAGCGGGTGCGGGCTGTACTTGAAGAAGATGGTGCGGCGCTCGTCAGCGCCGTTCCAGGGAAGGGTGCCGTGGGTAAGGGACTCGGTGAAGATGATGGCGGTGCCGGCGGGTCCGGTTACCCGCTCCACGAAAGGGCCCGGCTCGTCCATCTCTTTCCACTCTTCGGGGAACTTGTAGTTGCTCTTGTGAGAGCCTGGCACGCAGCCGAAGCCGCCGTCCATGGGGCCAACATCCTTCAGATTGTAGGCAACCACGGATAGGCCGTTATGCATCATCCCGTTCTGGAAGCGGTAGTAGAACATGGGCTTGAAGGGGGCACCACCGCCGTGGAGGCTTGTCCCGATCGGGCCCTTGCCTGACCTGATGACATCGAGATAAACGTGGTCGAGCCTGAACTGATCGCCAAGCAGTTCGGCCAGGTAGGGTGTGATGGCCGGATTGTCTATTAGGTCGCGGTAGTCCTTGGACCAGTCGAGCAGGGGCTCAAACCTGTGGGTGCGCATATCTGTAGGCCACTCAGCGGCGATGTGCTCGTCGAGCACGCTGTTGAGCTGGGCGATCTTCTCAGGTGACAATGCTCCCGGCACAACAAGGTAGCCTTGAAGGTCGAACATGTAGCGCTCGTGGTCGTTCATGAGTTGTCTCCCTGTTACATGTTTTCTGGAATCAATGGCAAGAGCCTTTATGCCATGTTCCTTCCAGGCCCTGTTTCTAGCCTACGTCGACCGCCTCAATGGTCCACCAAGAGTCGGCAACTCAATACCTACCTTGCCACTCTGGAGGACCAATCGCAATAACCTGGTTTCGATCTCTGTAACCGAGGTCATGCCAAGACAGCAGACATGCACTTGAGTGGCGTCCAAGATTTGCTTTCGAGCGGGCGCCCCTCTAACTTCCCTTACACGGTTCCGTTCTTACCCTCCGTATTGTCACATCCCTGGGAAACTATCTCAAAATGGTCAGCCGCCACTGTCGGCGGAACCACAGGTCAAGTCTGGTCAAATGCAACCGTGGAATAGTTCGAGTCCCTTCAGGTCTTTGCTATGAACTGGTGGGCAAGAGAGGACTTGAACCTCCGACCTCCACGATGTCAACGTGGCGCTCTAACCGGCTGAGCTACTTGCCCTGCTTCTATAGCGGAGTATAGCATGCGCCTACCGCCCGGACAATCGGCAGCGGCGGGGCGGCAGGCTTGTTGTCTGCAACTGTCAATTGCCTAGCGCAACGTTACCAGCACCTCGTTGCGGCGGAACCAGGGAATGGTGAACGGAGGATCATACGTCGCAATTCTCCAATCGCCTTGGTGCTCCAGACCTTGTGCGTGCAGCCAGTATTCCAGTTTTGCCCGCTGGGTCTCGGCGCTCTGGTTCGACAGCCTCCCGTTGAAGCGAATGCTGGCGACCTCGCGCGCTGCAATCTCGCGAATTGTCACGCTACTATTGGTGGGGAGGGGAGCCGTCTCGGCCGTGTAGCCCGCGGGGAGCACAAACGCCATCGTCCAGGCTTCAATCTCTGCTCCGGCCAGCCTCTGTCCGTCCGCGCTTTCACCGGTGGCTCTCGGCTCCACCAAGACCGGCACCGTCATGGCGAGCTTTTCCGATTTTGCCCGACCGGAAGGTTCCACCAATACCGGCGTGGTCATGTCAATGTTCTCGCGGCTGCGATTATTGCCCGATATATACCTGAACAGCGGACTGAAGGAACTATTCGTCGCCCGGTCGAACGACCCGGTAGCAGAAATCTCAGCAACCACGTACGGCTCGTACCTGCGAATCTCGATGTTGCCGTCTTTCAATACGACTTCGTGCGCGGGCTCTTCGTACGCGCTGCCAAACAACGAGCCAAAGACGAAAGACCTGAGGAAGAAGACTCCCGACCCAAGTAAGAGAACGAATACGAGTGCCACTGCCAGTCTCCTGTATCTTGACATCATCCGCTCCTTCTCCAGTCACTTAGTCGCCTCGGTACGTTAATTGTATCTACGCAACCTAAGTAGAAGCTAAGTTACAGGCCGGCCGCGGACCTTCCGCGGAAACACTTGCGGGAAATTGAGCAACTCTACCGCCCGAGAGCGCGACTGAAACGGGTGACCTGGTTGACAGCTTGCTGACATCCAGAAATTCCATCGTAATCGGCTTGGCCGAATGTGCGAATTCACAAATCTGGCAATGGTACAAAGGGACCGCCACACAACGTTAGGAGTGTCCACGAATGTTGCGTGAGAGTTCAATCCAAGCTCTGGCCTGCCTACTCTTAGTGCAGCGTTCTAACCCTGAGAGCAACTTGCCCTTCCTCCACGGCGGGGTATAGCATGGTGCTAACGCTTGGGCTTCGTGCGCAGCGGGTGCGGGTACGCCGGCAGAAACTCGGCGGGAGTGCGGTGAATTGCTCCAAATTTCAGGCCAATGCAACGCAGGAGAGCAGTTCTCGCGGAGGAAAATCCTAAGGGTTGGAGTAGGGAACTGAATCGCTTTACTTGGGGCATTCAGCCCACCGCGACGAGTCAAGAGTTCCCACTCTCGCGAAGAGACAGCCAGGGTGAGAGCGAGTCCTAATCCGACTCATTTCCGCTTGCCTTGCCGACTCACCCAAGGTTGTTCAGACTGGTACAAGTCAGTTCCTTACCGCCTTGTGAGAGTGGCGGCAAACACGATCGAGAGGCAAAGGAGTTATCAAGGTGAGCGTAACTTTACAGCGACCCGAAGTGGGTATGGAATCTCCGGACTTCAGTCTGCCGGACGTGTACGGCAAACGCTGGTCGTGGAGCCAGTTTCGGGGCAAGAGAGTCCTGTTGTACATGTGGGCCTCGTGGTGAGGTTGCCGCGATCAGTTGCCAGGTTGGCAACAATTTGCGGAAAAGCACGCGGGCGACAACTTCCAGATGCTCTCTGTAGCTATGGACGGCGGCGGCGTGGAAAAGCCACGCGCGTTCGTGGAAGCGTCCGGTGTCACGTTTCCCACGTTTGTAGACGCCAGCGGCCTCTTGTTCCGCCTCTTCGGTTTCACGGCGGTGCCCAACGGTGTTTACGTGGATGAAACGGGCATCATTCGCTTTCAACTCTTCACGGGCTTTAGCGTTGACCGCAAGGACGTAGTGGCGCAGCTTGAGACGCTGCTGGCAACTCCTGCCGGCGACGTACCCGCCACGCCGACGGTCGCGCAGCAGTCGTTTGAAGTCGAAGTCATGTTGGAGCAGGCGGCATCCCAAGGCGACGATCCGCACATGCAGCTCGGCCTCGCGGAGGCCCTGCTGCAAGAGGGCGAGAACGAGCACGCGGCTGAGGCATTTCGACGGGCATTTGAGCTAGACGGTGATTCTGCCAATGCCGCCTTCGGTCTGGGCACCGCGCTGCAACAACTTGGGCAGACTTCCGAGGCGCTCGCCTCATGGCGGCAGGCCTTGCAGATCGAGCCGGATAACTTCATCATTCGCAAGCAGATCTGGCGCGTCGAATTTCCGGAGAAGTTCTACCCTGTCATCGACTATGACTGGCAGAAGGTCAAACTTGCCCAAGAAAAGGCTGCGGAAGGCCGAGTGTGATTTGTCCGAGGCAGGCCATCGCCCATAGGCTGCCACTCCCACGGAAGCGGGAGCCACGGTGTATGAGAAGATGGATTACGCGCCCCCGCAGGGGGCGAGCTTGCGCGGGAATAAGGGACTGCGAAGTGTCTCAGTTTCGGGAATTGCAATCTTGGCGAGGAATCGCTTCGGCAGGCTGCTCAGCAGGCAGTGAGGCTATGATGCATGGCATGGGGATTCTTGGATAGATTTGTGCGGCCTAAATGGCTGCTCGACCGCATCTTGCTTGTGGCGGAACGCGTCGCCGAGCGTGACGAGGAAGAGCTGCCCTCGCTCCTCATCGACACGCTGCGGGAGCATTTTGGCGCGCAGCATGCCTGCATACACTTCGCTGATCCCTGCATGCTACGCACCTCAGCACGGGAGGCCATGGTTGCGGCGTGTCCTGCTGCGTTAGCAATCGCTCCAGATGGAGCCACCGGCGACGCCGAGGCACGGTTTTGGCAATTCGCCCTCGCGCATGGGAAGGTTGTCACCGCTTCCACCACACCCGCAGCCATACAGGATCAACTCCGCCCGCTCCTTCAGGCCGTCGGTGCGCGCGATGGCATTGCGATTCCTCTCATTTACCGGGGCACAGTCTACGCCGTCGTCAATCTCTACTTTAAGCGCACCGTACCCTCCAAGCTGGCAACTGCGGAAAACGTCATGCGGAGCATCCGTTTGCTCGGGAATCTTGTGTATAGCGTCCTGCAGCAGGAGTACTACGCGAGCGCGTTGCAGGAGGGTGAAGACGTAGTGCTAGCCCTTGCTCAGGCAATAGCCACAAGGGATGGCTACGCCGCGGGCCACGTGCAACGAGTGGACACTCTCGCGAGCGAGTTGGGCAGAGCGGTGGGCCTGAGCCACGCTGAGCAGATCGCAGTGTGCAAAGGGGCAATGCTCCGTGACATTGGAAAGCTCTACGTCCCTGACTATCTCCTCCAAAAGCCCGGCCCGCTCGATGCCGCAGAACGCGCGTGCGTACGCGAGCATCCGATTACGGGTGCGAATATGCTCTTGGATGCCGGCAGCAGCATGGCGCCGTCCAGGGAGTCGCCAGCCTTGGTTGTATCCGCCATCCGCAGTCACCACGAACGGCTCGACGGCTCCGGCTACCCGGATGGCCTTACAGGGTCGGACGTGCCGGCGCCGGCCCGCATTGTCGCCATAGTCGACGTTTATGCCGCGTTGACTGCCGATCGTCCCTACCGGGCTGCATTGCCGCAGCCGCGGGCGGTGCAGGTACTCCAAGAGATGGCCGGACCGGGACTCGATGCCGAGTTGGTGTCGCTCTTCCTCTCCCGTGGCATTCACACCGCCGTTGCGTCCGGACTGTCAGGACAGCTTGAACCGGCGGCGCCACGCGCTGCCTCGTAGTCAGCCCGGTCGTGAGCTAAGATCGCCAGTGCCATCCACGCTACCTCGTTTGCACTCCAGTCTCACGAGCCATCTGCCGCTCGTCTTGCCTGACGGAATGCCCTGTGTGTTAAGAACGGCATGACAATTGCGATTGGCACGAGGCTCAGCATGGCGACACGGAAAGAAAGCGTCTCCGCCACAAATCCCATTGCATATGGTGGGAGAACTCCGCCTGCGGCAGCGCCAAGCAGGAGCAAAATGGCAACCGTACCCGGCCGGCGGGGAAAACGTTGCAGGGCCAGGGCAAACATGGTGGGAAAGATTGGGGCCACACACAAGCCGAGCAGAAAGATCACCACGTATACCACCGGAGCAGTGGGTGCGAGGCCGAGTAAAAGAAATAACGGCACGCTGACGATGAGTGGGATCTGTAGTGCTTGTTCGGTCGATAGATGCCGGGCCAGCCACATCATCGCGAGCCGCCCGAGAAAAATCGCACCCCAGAACAAAGAAACAACCGCGGTGCTCCGCCCATACGGCTCTTGAAAGACGTCCGTGAGATAAATCACACCCCACCCGATCATCGAGAGCTCTACCCATATATATAGAACCAGCACGGCAGTGACGGCCGCGATTACGCCGTTGCGCGCCAAAGGGAGTACGTTGGCGCGGCTGAGTCGCTCAAGGTTCGCCGCCTGCGGGAGACGCACACGCATCGCAAACGGCAAGCTTGCGAAGCCAAGCACGCCAATGGCAAGCATTGGCAGCCGCCAATTGAAGTCGAGCGACAAACCTATCAAGAGCGGGCTGAGCACGGCGCTAAGTCCAAAGAACATGTGCAAGCGATTGAGATCGGCAACGCGATTGCCGGAACTTGCGTCGGATGCCGTGACGTTGGTAATTATGTCAATGCAACCAAGCCCCGCTCCGGTAAAGATCATGAATGCGGCCATAGTGGCCCAGTGTGGCGCGAGACCCCATCCCAGGTACCCAATACCCAGCATCAGACTCGCGCCGATCAAGGCCGGCCGCCGACCGTAGCCATCGACCACGTATCCCGCAACCATAACCGCCAAGGCAAAACCCAACGTTGCCAGCGGGAATACTATCCCAACGCTTGCGAGACTTAGTGAGAACTCGGCCCGCATTGCCGGCAATGAGGGTCCAATAAGATTCCAGCCAAGCCCCATTAGGATGACGAGCGCGTAGTTCAATAAAGTCAGGTGACGAAAGCTGGGGGTTTCCTCATGGGCGATCCCTGCCTGCAGAGTTGACGAGGCTGGCTTTATCATTGCCTGGTGTTTGACGCCTTCTTCTCAGATTGCAGCATGGTACACACGACACGCTTGCCGCAAGTTCCGTGTGTCAGCAATATGTGTCGGCTCTGGTCCGCGCTCAGTGTGAGCGCTCATGTCGTTACAACGATAATCTCACACCCGAAACGCCGCTGCTACCTTCCCAATTGCATCCAACACATCATCCAGGTCCTCTTCTTGCAGAGTAGGAAATACCTCCAGCCTAAGTGAGCGCTGGCCGATGTCTTTGGCATTCGGACACTCTACTTGGCCATAGTCAGTGGATTCAAACGGATGATGCGAACTGCCGTAGCCAACCCGGTCCTGGTAGACCGGTTCCCTATAGAGCTCGGCACTGGTGCCGCGCGCGGCGCGTACACCTTCAGCTTGAACCGCGCGCACGAATTCGTCGCGGCTGCAGTTGAGCTGCGTCAGGTTCAGCGTGACGTAGTAGCAATAGAAGGCATGCGCGGATTCCGGTGTTTCCGGCGCGGGACTCAAAACCTCGTCTAATTCCTCGAGACCGTCGGTGAGGTAGTGTGCATTCGCGCGGCGACGCTGGAGGTGCCAGTCCAGCCGCGCGAGGGCTTTCAACCCTATGGCGCTTTGCATCTCGGTCATGCGGTAGTTGAAACCAACGCGATGATGGGTATATTGGTTCAAAGCGCCGCGTGCCAAGGCGGAACGGCGTTCGGCCTCGTGAAACCCGTGGTCGCGAAAGCTGCGGGCAACCTCGGCGGCCGCCGCATCGTCCGTACCCACCATGCCGCCCTCGCCGCCGGTGGTGAATATCTTGTCCTGGCAAAAGCTCCACGCATTCACGGTGCCAAAGCTGCCCACCCTCTTGTCGCGATACGTTGCGCCGTGAGCTTGAGCGCAATCTTCGACTATAGCCAAGCCTCGCTGCCGAGCGAGCCCAAGAAGAGCGTCCATGTCAGCCGGCAGCCCGGCAAGATGGACCGGTATGACTGCCGCAGTGCGAGACGTTATGTGCTCCGCCACGGAGTCTACCGAGATCGTGTGGGTGTCGGGGTCAATATCGGCAAAAACCGGAACCGCGAACTGATTGGTAACTGCCGAGGCCGTGGCAATGAAACTTCGCGCAGGCACGATCACCTCATCACCCGGCTCAATTCCCGCTGCCGCCATGGCCACGTGCAACGCACTCGTGCCACTATTCACGGCAATCGCATCGTTGACCCCCATGTAGGCGGCAAACTCCGTTTGAAACTGCCGCCCCATCTCTCCGGTCCAATAGTTCACGTGGCCGGAATCCAGGACTGCCTGCACAGCTTGCTTCTCGTCATCCCAAAACACCGGCCACCGAGGAAAAGGTCGCTGCTTGATGTCCCGCACAGGCGTTCCGCCGTTTACCGCGAGTTCTCGCACAACTGTCTGCTGCGCCACTACTGTTTCTCCCTCTGTAGAATGACCTACTACCCTCTAGTTCCCGTTATCGACTGCATCTTCGGTGCTCCTGCAATCTCACGTCATCCCAGTATTGACGGGCGGATCCAATGGGTGTGAGACACTCAGCTTATTGTATGTCGACTAAAGACTGTGCGTTGCCAGCACACGGATCGGCTACGCGCACAACGTACGCCAATGTCGCAAGATTTCGGCCACACTCCAAGCCTGCGCATAGCAGCCGCGAGGCGCGTGGGGCGCATCGCCATCGAATACTTCGCTCACGGTGCCGAGCGCACCGGTTGCCACCTGATCTACAAACTCTCTGAGCTGTACGCTTGCGGCAGCTTGATCGTCATTGTAGCGCACAATTGCGTCGAGGTACGGCCCAATCAGCCAGCCCCAGACCGTGCCGTTATGGTAGCTTCCTTCTCTCTCCCAGAGAGACCCGCCATAGTGCCCCCGATACTGTTCGTCTCCGGGCGCAAGCGAGCGCAGGCCAACGGGTGTGACCAGGTTTTCCGCAACGACGGACAGGATACTCTGCCCCTGGTCGGATGGCACGAGAGAGTTGGGCAAACTAAGCGCAAGAACCTGGTTGGGCCTCAACGCGGCATCATCTCCATCAGGACCATCGACTACGTCGAAGAGATAGCCTCCCTCCTCATGCCAGAAGCGACGCATGAAGTGTTGCTCTATCGTTGCCCGCCATTGCGGGATGTCGCCGAGAGGTTCCTCGGCCGCATTGCACCAGCGCTCGAGCAGGCAGAGCGCATTGTACCAGAGGGCCTGGATTTCCACGGGTTTGCCGATGCGAGGAGTGGGCAGCCAATCACCAGCCTTAACGTCCATCCATGTCAATTGGACCCCCGGTTCCCCCGCCCAAACGAGACCATCCGCCGGATCAACGTGAATGTTGTAGCGGGTGCCATGGTAATAGTGGTGGACGATGTCTCTGAGCACGGGCAGGAGTTCACTAAGCAGGGCTCCGTCCAGCGTTGTCTCCAAGTACGCGTGCAGCGCTTGAAAATACCACAGTGTGGCGTCCACTGTGTTGTATTCGGGCTCTTCACCAACATCTGGGAAGCGATTGGGAATCATGCCTTCACTCACAAAAGCGGCGAAAGTACGGAGTAAGCCTTTCGCAGCATCTGAGCGATTCGTCGCGAGTGCAAGTCCCGGTAGACTTATCATGGCATCTCGACCCCAGTCACCAAACCACGGATAGCCGGCGATGACGGTGAGCGAACGTTCTCCCGCGGCAAGGGATCGTTCCACTAAGAACTGGTCGGCGGCAATGACCAACTGCGCCCCTGCCGGGTCGGCAAGCGGATCAATTGCAGCCTGTTGCAGGAGTGCTTCCGTGCGTTTCTGCTCTCTGTTCAAGGTGCCTGACGAGTCTCGATCGATGTCTTCGGGTAGCTCGACGCTTGCGATGAGGCACATGCTTGCACCGGGCGCAAGTTTCACCGTGCAATCGACGGGATGGTAGAGGTCTTCCATGTAGTCAAGAGCGCGCGCTCGTTCGACACGGTAGACGTAATTCCAATACCACTCTTCTGCCAATTCAAACGTGGCATCCTGGCTGCACAAGAGCTGAAGCGGCGGCTCGTCCTGACAAGTCGCGGTCTGCGACGCAGTCGCGTCCTGCGGGGGACGCGAAATCGTGACGTGGGTGGCATCGTGGAGAGTGACGCCGGGGCGCAGTTGGTCAGAGCCGCGCATCAGTGAATGAAAGTCGCGTTGAGCCGTGAAGAGTCGCATCGTCACCGCGAGAGGTGCAGAGCCGGCTACATGGGCATACCTAATGTAGGTGGTGTTTTGGCCGTGCTCCATCCAGATGTGTTTCTCAAGTAAAGATTCTCCTACGCGATAGCGGAATACGGGCACCTGCCCTTCAAGGCGCACAGATTCCAGCATGGTGTAGCCCTGCGGGTGGATTACATCTGGATGAAACTCATTGGCGCCGATTTCGTAAGTCTGGTCACCAACGGTCACTGTCTCGTCGACCTTCGCTAAGAGCACCGAGCGCCCGAGGGGCGGATTCAAAGCTGCCACGAGCAGACCATGGTATCTGCGGGTATTGATGCCCGTTACCGTACCGCTGACGTAGCCGCCGATGCCGTTCGTAACCAACCATTCCCGTTGGATCGCTGAGTCCAGATCGTGGAGCACGGTGGCTTCGAGCGAATTAAACCCCATAGACAGGTCACATTTCTCGGAAGAACGCGTGGGTCCAAAGCTAAGGGACGCTGTGCAGGCAGTATAACAGGAGCTGCGCATCCAACGTGCTGAGGCCTGGGTACAACGAGAGCGCGGCGTGGACTACTCGTTTACATCGAACGTGGGTTAGACTTAGGCAGCTATCCAGTTCGCGACTGGACTGAACGTAAACTACGACAGTTCAATAGCAGAATTGAACATGGAGTATCATCCGGATGCGCTGGGTGCCGAGAGCCGGGATCGAACCGGCGACACCAGGATTTTCAGTCCTGTGCTCTACCGACTGAGCTATCTCGGCAGCAGATTGGTGGGCGATGCAGGACTCGAACCTGCGGCCTCTACTTTGTAAGAGTAGCGCTCTAACCAGCTGAGCTAATCACCCACGCAAACCGATTGTATCATCGCCAAAGACGAGATTCAATGAAGCTGATTGGCAAGCAAGTGAAAGTTAGAGAAGGTAGCATAGCGCCATTGCGCGCTAGCAATATCCAGATTCCGTCCGCAGAGAAATGCGTCAGTCGTCCCCTCTGCATGCAGCGGTCTACTAGCTATCATTGTGCGGTTGGTGGGAAATGCTGTCAGTGCGTATCGTTGAAGCACGGCACCACACAAGGTGGAGCTACCGAAGCGAATCAGTCGATGCGGCAAGCGGGTAACGGGTTGCGAATTCCAGCTTCTTTAAGATTGCGCCAATAGACAGGAAAGTCATTCAGAAATCGTCCGTTTTGCCCACGGTGGAATTGTGGAGCATTGTTCTCTTGACGCACCCAGTACCCTCCGCTATCATAAACGAAACCTACCGTAGTCACGCAGCTTGGAGCGCGCTTATTGGGGGTGTGAGGAACTCCAAAGTGGAGTCCCTCTTTTCATATTTAAGGGACAAAATTATGTCGCGCACTCGTTGCGTACCTTGCGACATTCCCTCCGATGAATTCGACTCTCCTTGAGAAACAATCTATGAGCCTATCGATTAGTCCATATCCAGATTCGCCCGTTCAGTCAACGCAACCTGCTGGCCTCTATCGTCCTGAGTTTGAGTTCGACTCCTGCGGCGTCGGTTTCGTCGCCAGCATCTCAGGCATACCCGATAACAAAGTACTGCAAACGGCGATAGATTCCGTAGTTGGGCTGAGCCATCGCGGTGCGGTATCTGCCGATGGGCGTACCGGCGATGGCGCAGGCATTCTCACGCAGATCCCACGTCGGCTGGTGCAACGGGAACTGGCAGCAAAAGAGATCTTCCATGTCTCCTCTTCCGATGTTGGCATCGGTATGGTCTATCTCCCGCAAGCCGGCGCTACGACGAACGCACAGGCCGTTGAGATCGTCAACAGTGTCCTTGAGGAACTTGGAATTCCACTGCTGACATGGCGCCGCGTGCCGGTGGACGTGTCTGCCCTGGGTGTAATTGCGGCGCAAAGCGCTCCGGACATCTGGCAAGTCTTGGTACAACGCCCGGATGGCATGGACGACATTGCATTCGAACGTGCGCTCTATGTTGCGAGAAGGTCCATTCAAGGCGCTGCCAGCCGTGCGGGCATTGACGAACTCTACCTGCCTTCATTCTCTCACCGAACTGTCGTCTACAAGGCGCTGATAATTGCGGCCCAACTCCCCGAATTCTACCAAGACCTTAAGGACCCAGACTACGAGACGGCCCTGGCCGTATTTCATCAACGCTACAGCAGCAATACATTCCCCACGTGGCAATTGGCCCAGCCATTCCGGCTGCTTGCGCACAATGGCGAGATTAACACATTGTGGGGCAATCGCAATTGGACACGCGCCCGTGAGCAGAGCATGATCGCGGACGCGTGGGACGAGCGCGTTGGGGCGGGGATTCCCTTCATCGAACCCGACGGCAGTGATTCCGCCTCTTTGGACAATCTTGCGGAGCTCATCTACCTCTCCGGCCGAGACATCTTGCACACGCTTGCCATGATGATGCCGGAGGCATGGGAAAACAACGAGGACATGGATCCGGACCTTCGGGCCTTCCACGCGTACCATGCCGGCGTTACAGAACCTTGGGAAGGGCCTGCGTCGCTCGCCTTCACCGACGGCCGCATTGCCGCCGCCTGCTTAGACCGCATTGGCCTACGCCCGGCCCGATACAAAGTTACGCGGTCCGGCATGGTAATCCTGGCATCGGAAGCAAGCGCTTCTGTCGTACCCGATTCCGAGGTCATCGAAAAGGGTCGGCTAGGTCCCGGCGAAATGTTGGCCGTGGATACGGATAACAAGTGTCTCTTGACCGATAAAGACATAAAGGAGCGGCTGGCCAAGAGGGCCCCCTACCGCACCTGGCTCAGTGAACAACGAAAGCGCGCGCAAGATCCTGTGCCGAAACTTGACGACAGTCTTGACTTCGATCAAGACAACCTGGGCACGTTGCACCGCGTTTTCGGCTACAGCAACGAAGAATTGCGCGTCGTGCTCGATCCCATGGGTAAAGAGGGCAAAGACGCTGTCTGGTCCATGGGTAATGACATCCCGCTGGCGGTGCTTTCCTCACAGCCGCGTTCATTCTTCAACTATTTCAAACAGAGATTTGCACAGGTAACGAATCCACCGATAGACTCGCTTCGTGAATCTCTCGTTATGTCGCTGCGGAGCTACATTGGCGGCCGTGGCAACTTGCTCATTGAGAGTCCCGAACACGCCCACCTATTGGAGTACGACAGTCCTCTGCTCGATCACGGCCAGTTTAGGGATCTCGTGCACCAATATGATTCTTCATTTTCTTCCATCATGCTCTCTACGCTCTATCCGGTTGCCCAAGGGCAGGCCGGTATGGAAGAAGCTCTCAGCAGGCTATGCCGGCACGCGGAGAAGAGCATTGATAATGGGCGTACCGTCCTGATTCTCAGTGACCTTGGCGTGGGGGTCGATCATGCGCCAATTCCGATTCTCCTCGCAGCATCCGCCGTGCATCAACACCTTGCCCGCGTCCGCAAGCGCATGCAAGCCAGCATCGTGGTTGAAAGCGGCGAAGTGTGGGATATCCATCATTTTGCCTGTCTGCTGGGGCATGGCGTTGGTTTCGTGTACCCCTATCTGGCGTTGGAGACAATCCGCCATATTGCTGAGACCGACCGTAGGCAGACCGTGGATCCCCTTACGGCATGGCAGAATTACCGCACGGCAGTCGATGACGGGCTGCTGAAAATCATGTCCAAGATGGGCATCTGCACGCTGAGCGGGTATCGTGGCGCGCAGATTTTCGAAATCGTCGGCCTGAATAGCCGAGTGTCGAGCTACTACTTTACCGGCACGCCTTCCCGCATCGAGGGACTAGGCCTCGGGGAAATTGCGGCGGAAGTTGCCAACCGCCATGTTGAAGCGTTTGCTGAGAGAAAGAACGGCAGACTGCCTGACTATGGCCTCTATCGGTTCAGACGGAACGGCGAATATCACGCGTATAGTCCCGCCATAGTGCAAGCGATCCAAAAGGCTGCGCTTACGGGAGACATGGAAGACTACCGACGCTATGCCGAGATGGTGCACACGCGGCCGCCAACGAGCCTGCGCGACTTACTCGAGTTCGCGCCGCGCGGTCCCATTCCCCTAGAAGAGGTCGAGCCAGTAGAGACAATTCGGCGCAGGTTTACTACCCAAGCAATGTCGCTCGGCGCACTCTCACCGGAGGCCCACAAGGCCATTGCGATTGCCATGAACCGCATAGGGGGCAGAAGCAACACCGGCGAAGGCGGCGAAGACCCGCAGTGGTACAAGCCACTGCCGAATGGCGAGTCTGCAAACTGCGCGGTAAAGCAGGTGGCCAGCGCGCGCTTTGGGGTAACCACAGAGTACCTCGTGCGAGCTCGTGAGCTTGAAATCAAGATGGCCCAAGGCTCGAAGCCGGGTGAAGGCGGCCAACTGCCAGGCTTCAAGGTCACGCCTTTCATCGCGAGAATTCGCCATGCCATTCCCGGCATTCCGCTCATCTCGCCACCACCCCATCACGACATTTATTCGATCGAGGACATTGCCCAGTTAATTTACGATTTGAAGCAGGTGAATCCACGGGCGCATGTTGGCGTAAAGCTTGTCTCAGAGGCTGGTGTCGGCACCGTGGCAGTTGGCGTAGCCAAGGCCTACGCGGACTACGTGCTCATTTCGGGACAGGACGGCGGCACGGGAGCCTCGCCATTGAGTTCCATCAAGAATGGCGGCTTGCCCTGGGAACTGGGTCTGGCCGAAACCCAGCAGACCCTCGTGCGCAATAACCTCCGCTCGCGCATCCGCGTGCGCGTGGACGGCGGCTTCAAGACCGGTCGCGATGTAGTGGTCGGAGCGATGCTTGGCGGCGAAGAATTCGGGTTTGCCACTGGCAGTTTGGTGGCGATCGGCTGCGACATGGCGCGCCAGTGCCACCTGAATACCTGCCCCACCGGCGTTGCCACACAGCGGGAGGACTTGCGTGAGAAGTTCACCGGCACACCGGAGATGCTCGTCAATTACATGACGCTGATCGCCGGGGAAGTGCGCGAGATTCTGGCTAGCCTGGGCTTTCGCACGCTGGATGAGGTCATCGGGCGAACCGACATGCTCCGCCAACGAGAACTCTCCGAGGATTCCAAAGCAAATACAATAGACCTTCTTCCTCTCTTGGCCGATGTCGACCCTGACAGGGCCCTCCCTCGCTCTTCCCAACAGGAGTGGAATAACCCCTCTGGCTCCACGCTCGATGACGTGATCTTGCAGGATGCCGCCAGCGGCATTGCTGGTGAGCGAAGGGTAAATCTTGAGTATAAAGTGCAAAACGACATGCGTAGCATCGGTGCTCGGGTCGCGGGGGCCATTGCTGACAAGCACAGCGATGCCGGCCTCAGCGCAGGATCAGTCGCGTTGAATTTCGACGGCAGCGCCGGTCAGTCCTTTGGCGCCTTCTGCGTGCCCGGCATGACGTTGACCCTGCACGGCGAGGCCCAAGACTATGTTGGCAAGTGCATGACCGGCGGCGAAATTGTCATTGCTCCTTCACCACAGGCCAACATGCCCCCTGACAAGAACGTCCTCATAGGCAATACCTGTCTCTATGGGGCCACTGGCGGTTCTCTCTTTGTAGCCGGTCAAGCCGGGGAGCGATTTGCCGTGCGCAATAGCGGTGCGGAAGCGGTAGTAGAGGGCGCAGGGGATCACTGCTGCGAGTATATGACCCGAGGTGTTGTGGCTGTGCTTGGAGAGGTAGGCTACAACTTTGGGGCGGGCATGGCAGCCGGCATCGCCTTCGTGCTGGATGAGCATAACAGTTTCTCTCGTCGGTATAATCCGGAAATGGTGGACATCGAACCTCTGACAGACGGAGAAGATATCAGTACGCTGCGCCACCTGCTGGAGCGACATGTTGCCGTAACCGGCAGTCCTCGCGGCAAGGCAATCCTGGACGACTTTGGCCGCTACCTGCCCAAGTTTTGGAAAGTGTTCCCGAAACCGCTCCGAGCATTGATGGAACAAGACGTAGATATAGAATCACAGGTCGAGGCCGGGGCAGCAGGCTGACGTCAACAAGCCAAGTGCGCCTTCCTCCCGGGAAGAATGGGCAGTCCAGCATTCGCCTTAGGATTGAGCCGGAGTGCTCTCCGGCTTTTCCTGCGCATTCTTCTGCGGCAAGGGCCCGTGCAGCCCCGGTTGGCATTGTCCTGTTGCGGCATGCCCATCCAGCCCGCACCCCGAAGTTCAGACCAACACACACGCCCTTTCTTGGGCAAGTCAAACGGTTCTGTGCTACAATACGAGCGGCATGTGTACGCTAGCAAGCAGACGCAAAGAGGCCACGTAGCTGAGTCCCAAAATCAACGCAATGGAAACGTGAGGCTGTCCCCCAATGGAAGGAATCGAGTACCGTGAGATGCAGCCAGACGATGTTTTCAGCGCGTTAGCACTCCGGAATGAGGTTTTCCCAGACGCACCGGTAGCACAGGAAAACTGGGAACAAGATGAAATGCTGGCATCCATCGCCGTTCTCGAAGGAGAGGTGGTAGGTGCTATTCCCCTGGTACTGCGCGAGACAGTTATCGCGCCCGGCGTGACGATCACGGCAGCATTTGAGAATTCAGTGGGCACGCGTGAAGAGCTCCGCAGCCAAGGCATTGGCAGGGGCATGATCGAGAGTGCCCGCGAATTCCTGGCCGGCCGCGCCGATGCCCTTTTTGTCTATCGTGGCGATGAGCGCAGCGACGGATACCGCTTCTATGCCACCACCAACCACTACGACCTACTCTATTCGCGCCACTATGGCTATGGCTCGCCGGAGACCAGTTACCTGCCTCCCGGTGTTACCTTAGCCGGCAAAGAATCCATCTACCTCAACATGGAACGCCTGGAAGCGATTTTCGATAGCACCTACGGACGTTTTGGCGGCTACCCGCAGCGCCGAGGGGACTATTGGCAACGTGCGCTGGCTTCCTCGATTTACACGGAGTTTCCCACCGACATCTCTTTTGTTCATATCATTCAAAGCGATGAACTCTTGGGGTATGCAATTTGTGGCGCCCGCACAACTCGGCACGACGGCATGGCAAATGTGCTGGAGATGGCAACGCTCGGGGGAGATCTGAGCATCGCTCAACGTATTCTCACAGGTGTTGCGTCTGTTGCCGGCGAACGCAAGCTGGGCGTGGACATGCAGGCATCTGACGAAGACCCTTTCCTACCTCTTTACCAGTCAAACGGCTTCATACCGGAATCTCGCGGTACGATCATCATGGGGCAAGTCATCGACGTGCCCAGCTTCTTTGAAAAGCACTGGAGCGAGCGCTTCGACATTTACAACACGGCGCTCGTTGTTTCCACGCCGAAGGATGACTACACGCTCATCGAACCAGAGACACGTCAGTGTACACTGACGTTGGAGATGAAGGAAGAGTCGCTTCACCGTTGGCTGCTCGGCCGGCTGGACCTGCGCGCGCGCCTTTCCGAGGGAAGCGTGACCGCGTATGGCGCAAGTGACCCAGTAATCGAACGGGTCTGCGACGCAATCACCTTCTCGCCGTGGGCGTACCACTTTATTGACTGGATTTAGCGCCAAGACCCAAGCACGTCATTGATGGATGTATCGCGCTCTGTCCGTCAGCCCACACACCCAGGATTCGGCTGTCTAGACGAGATGGCATGGAGGGCAGCGACTGTGCCGCTCGACGGGCCTGGTGATTGGAGCGTCTCAGTTGTACCCAGAAACCGGCGGAAACGTGCCGGTATCCGATGGGGTACGCTTGCCGCCACTTCCCGGTATCCGCCCTGCGCTGCATCCTGTATAGGACGTGAATTAGTGTGATCGACGAACCTTCTATGAGGAACCTGAGGTCCGACCCATGAGTTCAAAAGTGGACTGGAAAGAGCATCCTGCCGTCGTCGTCTGGAGCGATGACTGGGGCATGAATGCTTGGGCGCCAACCGAGGAAGCATACAACGCTACGCGGCACGAGGAACTCATGCAGACGCGCTGGTCGTCGGGAAGTTTGGAAACTCCGGCAGACCTTGAGCGCACGTTTCAATTGCTGGAGGCACATCGCAGCGGCGACGGCCAGCCAATTGTCTTTGAGCCCTACTACATCGTGGGCAGCCCGGACTACGACGCCATCCGCGCGGCTGAATTTCGCCATTATGTGGATATTGGTCTCGACCAGGGAGTTTCACAAGGCTGGGAGAGGGGCGATATCGTCACTAAAGCGCGAGAGGGCATCGAGCGCGGCGTGTGGGCGCCTCAATATCACGGTAGAACGCACCACTTTAGCCATCACCGCTGGCTCAAGCGATTGCGAAAGGACGAAGCCCGGGCGCACCGGATGTTCGCACACCTTATGTACGTTTGCGAGACCGTGCAAGAGCGCGTGCCGGAGCATGAAGACATGGCGGAGCCGGAGCGCAAAGAGTGGGTACGCGGCGCCATGAGCTATTTCATTCGCGCCTTCGGCTATCCACCTGCCAGCGTGCGCAATTCGGACGAGGCTGAGATTGCCTGGGCTACGCAAGGCATTGGGATTAGGGTCGGAGTTTCAGATCGCGAAGGAGAGGATCAAACCGGCAAGACCTCCCCGCTTGCCGACCTCTGGTACGCGGGAAGGGCCCTTAACTTTGAGCCGTTCCAGACGGCGGATCAGGAAGACATTCTTGCCCGCGTCCAAGCAGAAACTATCGCTGCTTGGGAGGCCAATCTACCGGCATTCATTAGCAGCCATCGCCGCAACTTTACCGCATTTACGGACGACGTGGACAATAACTTCGCGGTATGGGACTCGTACCTCTCATGGCTGGAAACACAGCATCCCGCAAACGTCTTTCTCACCATGCCTGAAGTACGCCAACTCTGGGAGACCGGCGCGTCGTCACGTCGCTACGGCAACACTATCATCTTCCGCAACTGGACGGACAAGGAACAGACGATGACGTGCCGCGCAGATGCCCATGAAGTCGTGGAGGACGTGCACTGCGCCGACGATGAGTCTGCTATTTCAGTTTCCAGCGGTGGTGGAAAGCACATCCTGGTTGCCCCCCATGGAAACTATTGTGTCACCGTAGCTTCTCGTTAATCCCCTGCTCCGCGCGGGGGCGAGCGTTCACGGCGATTTCGAGCCTATTCCGATCTTTGGGAGGTACACGCATAGTGAGAAGTATTACCCGCTCCGAGCAACTTTGGCAGCGCGCCAGAAAGCATCTTGCCGGCGGCGTGAGCAGCAATATCCGCTTGCAGGAGCGGCCCGCGCCCCTCTACTTCAGCCATGGCGAGGGATCCCACCTGTTCGACGTCGACGGCAATGAGTACATAGACTACGTTGCCGCATACGGGCCTCTCATTCTGGGTCATAGCCACCCGGAGCTGGTAGAAGCCGTCCAGCGCC
The DNA here is from genome assembly GCA_026710945.1 of Chloroflexota bacterium. Taxonomy (NCBI): domain Bacteria; kingdom Bacillati; phylum Chloroflexota; species Chloroflexota bacterium. The sequence continues at coordinate 62,369 of JAPOQA010000039.1, read as the reverse complement.
AAGTTGCCTTGGGCCAGACTTACGGCGGACAGCACGAGATCGAGGTTGAGGTCGCTGAGAAGATTTGCGCACTGATGCCGGCCATGGATGTCGTGCGCTTTTGCGGCAGCGGTTCCGAAGCCAACCATGCGCTCTTTCGACTCGCCCGCGCTTACACCGGCCGCACGAAGATAGTGCGCTTTGAAGGCCACTACCACGGATGGCTCGACGACCAGCTCATCAGCGATCATCCTCATTCGGCGGAAGAAGCCGGAGAGTTGCCGTTTCCCCATGCCGTGCTCGGCAGCAATGGGCAGCTTCCCCACGCAGCCGGCGAGACCCTGGTGCTCCCTTGGAATGACCTGGCGGCCTTTACCGACCTCATGGACCGTGAAGGGCAGAACGTGGCCTGCGTCATCACTGAGCCAATCATGTGCAATGGCGGCTTCATTCTTCCCAAGCCGGGATTCTTGGAAGGTATACGAGACATTTGCACACGCAATGAAGCCCTGCTCATTTTCGACGAGGTCATCACGGGATTCCGCGCAGACCTCCACGGCGCGCAGGGGCTGCTGGGCATAACGCCGGACCTCGTAACGCTAGGCAAAGCCGTCGCGAATGGCTTTCCTCTGAGCGTCTTTGGAGGGCGCCGCGACATCATGCAGCTTGTGGGCAGCGGGGTCATGCACGGTGGCACCTATAATGGCAACCCCATCACACTGGCCGCTGCCAATGCCACTCTCGACGTGCTCTCTCGAGACAATGGCGCAGTCTACGACGACATTCGCAAGATTGGCCGTAGCCTCATGGATGGCATCCGGCAAGCAGCGCAGCAGGCCGGTCAATCGGTGTTGGTGCAAGGGATCGGCCCGGTCTTCTTTGCCTGGTTCACAGAACGGCAGGAACTGACTAGCTTCCGCGACAACTGGGACTGCGATGAAGATAGATACGCGACATTCCAAGGAAACTTGATAGGTCACGGCGTACGTACGATACCCTCCGGTCGCTGGTACGTGTCTGCCGCCCACACTGCAGAAGACGTGCGCCAAACGGTCGACGCGGTGGCGCAGGCGCTGCAAAAAGCATAGCGCCTAGAGCATGGGTCTAATCAAAAGCATAGGAATGGCAGTCATGCTCCCATGGTTACAACACGAATGAAATGTAACGCCGAGGGAGAAGCCTCGCTTGGCCTCTCTCCAAACGACTCAATCAGAGATGGATTCCGGATTTCGCCGGAATGACGGAGGACGGGCCGCTGCGGGTGAGAAGGATACCCGGTGGGCACAGGTCTGAGTCTCTGCCCGCTGCAAGCTCGGCAAACACACGCATAGCAACAATTCTGAAGAGCTGGCCGTGCTACCCAAGTGTGGCTCGGCTAGTGTTATGTAAAGAACCGCCTGGATAGGAGTGATTAGCAATGCCAGAGCTACTTATTGGTAAGAACGCCATCGTAACCGGCGCTGCCAGCGGTATCGGGCAAGCCATCGCCCTTGCCTTTCTGCGTGAGGGAGCGAATGTGCTCGGCGCCGACCTCAATGAGGAGGGACTTGAGGAGACCGCTCAGCGTGCAACTGAGCACTCCTCGCTGTTCGTTGCACACAAGTGCGACGTAACGCAGCGGGCTGATGTGGAACGGACGGTAGCGCGGGCGGTGGAAGACTTCGGCCACCTTGACATCATGGCCGCTATCGCCGGCATTGCCACGGAGCACGACTTCACAGACATCACGGACGAAGATTGGCACCGGGTTACCGATGTCAATTTGCACGGTGTCTTTCTCTGCGATCAGGTCGCCGCCCGTCAGATGGTCAAACAAGGCCATGGCGGCCGTATCGTCAACATGTCATCCGTGAACGGCCTAATGGGGGAAGAGGAGTTAGCCGCGTACAACACTTCCAAAGGCGGCGTGACGCTCCTCACCAAGAGCGCGGCCATTGACCTGGCCAAGCACGAGATTACGGTTAACTGCCTTGCGCCGGGCTATATTCGCACACCGCTTACGGAAGAGAGCATCGAGGACAGCGCGTGGATCAACGAGTACTTGAAGCGTGTCCCCTACCGCCGGGTGGGAGAACCGGAAGAGGTGGCCGACTGTGCGGTGTTCCTCGCGAGCGATCTCAGCCGCTATGTAACCGGCCACGCGCTGGTGGTTGATGGCGGGCAGATCGCGGTGATCTAGACCCCAAGACCTTCAAGACCATCAGTGTCATCGATCATCAAGTAATGCCTTCAGTGTGATTTCCAGTTGAAAGACACACTGAAGGCATTGTTTGTTGTCTAGACTAAGCTACCCCATCGCAACGGGCCCAAGACCTCACACACTCGCCCACTAGAGGCCCACGTGCGCCCTGCACTGCTGCCAATCAAGCTTGCGGCCCGGGGTGGAAGTCACGCTGCGGCCGGATTTCGCGGGCGCGAAACTCCTCCAAGAATGCGGCAGTCCGATTGACCGCAGCCTTGTAGAGGACTTCGCCTTTTTCGGCGCTGGCGCCGGTAGGATCGCCCTGAATGCCCGTTGAAGTATTGCGGCTGAAGAACTCCTGGTAGTGTATGCGCGTATTGGCCGGCCATGCACCCCAGATGTGCTCGCTCTGCTGCACCTCCTCCACGGTGCGGACGGCCTTGCCCATGTCCACCAGGTGAGGATAGAGGTAGAGCATGAGAGAGGTCTCATCCTCGTCCGCGTGGTGGCTCACACCATGGGACTCACGGTCCCATGTCAGGTCTTCAGCGCGAATGAGCGCCCAATAGTTGGCCAAAACACTGATCGCCGCGCTCTCATTGTTGATGCGGCGCATGGCAAGGTCCATTACGGGTACATTGCTGCCGTGGCCGTTGAGGAGCACGATGTGCCGAAAGCCATGGTGCGCCAGGCTGAAGCCAATTTGCGCCACGTAATCGATGATCGTATACATATTGATGGCAATCGTGCCCGGAAAATCCATGTGGTGTTCATTGAAAGAGTAGACAACCGGCGGCATCACAATGACATTCGGCGCCATTTGCACAGCCACGTCATTGGCAATGCGTTGCGGAATGATATAGTCCACCATCAGCGGCATGTGCGGCCCATGTTGCTCCATGGTCCCTACGGGCAGGACGACGACGGGGTCGTGCAGCGAGGCTTCGCCTACTTCAGGAGACTTGAGCTCTTCATAGCGAAAATTTCCCATACCACCAACCTTCCTCTCAAATTGCATTCAACTATTCAGTAGCAGCGTTCGCTGTTCGAATCAACATGCCTCTTCTACTTGTAGAACAGCATGGTCAGTCCACACGCGGAATCGAAACCCATGAGCGGCTCTGGGAAGATTCAACCACCGCGTGGAGCACCTCTTGCGTCTTCAGTCCCTCGGTAAAAGTTGGTGAAATCTCGCGGTCATCACGGACGGATTGGACAAAAGTCTCCATTTGCTTCATGCCGCCTGCCAAGAGCTGCCCTCCATGTCCTTTGTCCACCGTAGGCGGCGCACCGGGGATCGGCTCACCTTCCTGCCCCGGCAGGTAGAGCACTCCTTGGCCGTTCTCATAGAGGATGCCGCCTTTGCGACCGTTAATCATGAAGTGCCGGCGGCCCACCGGGAAGTTGGAATGCACTGATCCGAGCCTGCTGAGGCCGAGAGTCCCGTGTGCGCCATTGGCGAGCTGCATCAGCACAATCGTGTCGTCGTCAAGGTCGTGCGGATGAGGCGTGCCGTCATCGCCATAGACCTGCGGCGTGAAAGTCTTCATGTTTGCGCAGACTTCGGTAATGTCGCCCACGAGGAAGTGCGCAAGGTCAATGTGGTGAGATCCCAGGTCTCCCAAGATGCCGGTGCCGGTACGCCTCGCGTCGGTGCGCCAGGTGAAGCGGGGTTTGGGTGACCGCACGAGCGCCGTATTGAGGCTCTGCCCGTGCACGTGCACTACCTCCCCAATCACATCATCTTCGATGAGTTTGCGGATATTGTTGGCCGCTATGTTCCAGCGATTTGAAAACCCCACCACCGTGCGAAGATTGGCCTGCTTTGCCGCCTCGTACATCTCCCGCGCCTCTTCAATCGTGACCGCCAGCGGCTTTTCGCAGAAAATGTGCTTTCCGGCGCGTACGGAACGCATGACGAGATCATGGTGAAATGCGTCCGGCGCATCCACCAGGACTCCGTTGATTTCATCATGGGCAAGAAGCCGTGCGGGGTCCGTATAAACGTTCTCTATGCCAAACTTGCCCGCAAACTCCCGCGCACCGTCTTCGCGAGGGCCGCATACGGCGACGAGTTCCACGCCGTCAATGTGCGCCAGACCCTCCGCATGCACGTCTGCAATCATGCCGTAGCCAAAGACTCCGAATTTCAGCATACGATTGCGCCTTTCAAAGAATTTACACTTTACGTACGATCTTGCCTAAGGAAGGGAGAGCTTCAAGACCCATTGTGCTTGAATAGCGTCTCTGACCCTTCCTAGCACATAATCTTGCCAACGAGACCGCTCGCTTCCCATTGCACTCGCCGCACATGGAATGGCCTCCAGCAAGACTTCTCTCTTCCCAGGTTGTCCGGTCCGGTTGCGCCCTGCTGAAGCTATTGCTGCTCTCGTCCTAGTGAAACAGACCTCGTGAAGACGCGCAACTCATCGGCATGGCAGGCAGCACAACGCGATTACTGCGAGCTCTCGGCTGGCATCCCGGTGAATTACCGCCGCGAAATTACGGAAGAAGTGTTTCCCACTTGCCATCTAGCCCCCCTGTTGCGCACTTTTCCTCAGGCCGTACGACGTGGGAGGGCAACAAGCAAGAGAACCAGCATCCAATCTAGTCCTCAAGCGGCGCGAGCGAAACGTGCGCCTGCCGCAAGGCGCCAGTCATACGATCCATTGCTGCAGCCACTGTAATGTCAGGCGTGAAAATGGAAGAACCGGCGACCAGCACGTCAGCGCCTACCGAGACCGCAGCCACTGCCGATTCTGCATCTATGCCGCCGTCCACCTGAAGCCGGACGTCCAGGTCGCTCCGATCTATGGCGCTGCGGAGCACACGAACTTTCTCAAGCATTTCCGGCATGAAAGCTTGCCCTCCCCAGCCCGGCTCCACGGTCATTACCAAAGCAAGATCAAGGTCGGCGAGATACGGCAGGATTGCTTCCACCGGCGTGCCGGGCTTAATTGCCAGTCCGACCCGTTTCCCGGCATTGCGGAACGCTTGGATGGTACCGGCTACATCCGCGCATGCTTCAACGTGCATCGTGAACAGATCGCCCTCGCTGCCAAGGAACAACTCCAGATGGCGCAAAGGCTCCGTGACCATGAGGTGGACGTCAAAGAGGCGTGACGACGCTTGCCGTACGCTTTGGATAACCGCCGGTCCAAAGCTGAGATTCGGCACAAAGTGGGCATCCATGACATCAAAATGGATGTAGTGTGCGCCGGCGGAGTGGGCCGCTGTCACGTTCTCCGCGAAACGGCCGAAGTCGGCCGCAAGCACAGAAGGCGCTATGCTAACGCGGTGGCGCGACATAGGAGGTTTTGCACGTGTCATTGTGCTTGCGTAAGCAAAGTCCTAAAGAATGAATCTCGACAATTCGAAGGAAGCGTAACGCGTGTTGTACTCGGAAGTCCTGCCACCCACTTAGTTCAGCAGAGATAGCGGATCTCTGAACCGGTTGAGATACAGCGCCTCAAAGTGCAGATGCGGACCTGAGGAGTATCCTGTGTTACCCATCTTCCCTATGACCTCCCCGGCCTTTACAAAGTCGCCAACGGTTACGGCAAAGGTGCTCAAGTGATTGTACGTGGTAACCCAACCGTTGCCATGATTGATCACGACCCGATTGCCATACCCAAGCGGGCTCCATCCGGCTCCTACTACCTGCCCGGCGTCCGCAGCAACAATTGCTGTTCCTGTGCGATTCCCAATGTCCAGAGCTAGATGGCGAGAATGAAAGTACTGCGTAATTGTGCCCTGTGTCGGCCACCGGAATTCACCGAATGCCGCCACCGGTTGCTCACGTTGGGAGAGTTGCGTTTCCCCGCCGGACTTTCGCAATTCCTCCGGCAGAATTCCGTGTGGGATGATCAATTCCATGCCCGGTACAAGGGTTGTTGAGAGGCCGATTCTGTTGTATTCCGCAATTGCAACTGGATTGCTCTCGTACGTTTCGGCCAATTCGTGCAGTACATCACCCCTGGAAACGGTGTAAATCACGCCATCAATGGGCGGAATTCTCAACTTGTCTCCAAGTGAAAGATGGTGGTCGATGGCAATGTCATTGGCCCAAAGCAATGTATCCAGGCTAATGCGAAACCGACCGGCAATATCAACGAGTGTGTCGTTGCCACGCACCTCGTAGGCGAAAATCTCGTCTCGCGGGCGCAAGACTACCGTAGTTTCCAGCAACATGGGACGCTGTATTACGTCCGGAAACACCGCTTCGACCGAACTGGCACGGAAAGTGGGGACTGAACTGTAGTAGTCAAGCTCCTCTTCGAGCACGCGTCCCGTTACCTGCTCGGCGGCGAATGGTGCGGCCCAAAGCGCAACTATCCCAAGAGCCAGCAAGACGATGTGGCCGGCGGCGCGATGTGCAATGGTGCTCATCCATAGCGGCAAGGCATTGCTACGCAGGGCAAGCGCCACAAGGCGCGGAATCTGAAAGATAGAATAGCCGCAGAAGACTACCAGGCCGATGAGCTGCAGAATCAACGAGCGGCGCGGAGCCTTGGCAGATGCTGTTGCCCTGTGAGCTTCACTCTCACCCGCATGTGAAACGACATCCTCATCACGCACTGCCTCAACCGCCATTGCTCGCTTTTCCTAGGATGTCTCTGGGAGGTGACAACTGCCTGTTGGGCGTTGCGAACATGATGGGGAAACCTCGAAGAATTCAACAATATCCACAACTGAGGCGGCCAATTTGCAAGTTATCAGGTACCCATAGGGATGTCAACAATCGGCAGGGATCACCGCTTTCCCGCGCCACACGAAAGATTCTCGTTTAGTTTTGGAGCAGTTAAGCCCGTTGGCAACTGAGGCAATACCTGGTTCTGCCACGCACTGAATGGCCGCACGCTCCGTCTTGACTTTTGAGTGCACAACGATACGTCAGCAATCTTGCCCAACACTAGTTGGCGGGGCATAATGCATAGGCGATATGGGAAACAATCAGGCACACCCATCACGATGAGGAGCGATACGCATGGTCGAGCATTTGGTGCTGTTTAAGGTAAAAGCAGGCGTCAGCGAGGAGGCAATTGAAGCGATGCAAGACGCTCTCAGAGGCCTTCAAAGCGCTATTCCGGGCATTCTGGAGATCACTGTAGGGGCGAACTTCAGCGAGCGCAGCCAGGGGTTCACGCACGGTTTGCTCGTGCGATTCCAAGATCGAGCCGCGCTTGACACCTATATTCCTCATCCCGCCCATGAAGACGCCAGGACGAACTACATTCTTCCCATCGTCGAGGACGTGCTCGTCGTGGACTACGAGTGCTAGGAAGAGCCTCAGGCATTGTAGCGCTCGGTTTTCAACCGCATTGAGAGACTCTACGAGAATCACCCGCGGGTGGCAGCAGCGTGAGACTTCGCGTCAGAGCAAACGCTAACTCTCAGAAGCGACAGGAGTCGGCCACGCGCCCAACACTCTAACGAGCACACATCCCTTCTCGAGTTCTGCCAGTGCCATTCGTACAGGCTCCTGCGCAGGGTGACCGATGAGGATCGCAAAGAAGTAGTAGTCCCATGTTCGGCGTCGGGATGGCCGGGAGAGGATAAACGTCAGATTTACATCGTGTTTTGCGAACACTCCAAGAGCGTTGAATAGGGATCCGGGCTGGTCAATGACACTGAATAGCAAGGCGGTGCGGTCATTTTCCGTGGGCGAGGGTAGCTGTTTACCTAAGATGGCAAATCGCGTAACGTTTTCGGCACGGTCCTGAATGCTGCGCGCAACAATCGAGACGTCCTCTGCCTGCGCCGCGAGTTCACTGCCTATGGCAGCGGCTCCCGGCTCGTTCTTGACCCTTGAGACTGCTGCGGCAGTGCTCACTACCTCAACAATGTCCGTGTGAGGCAACACTTCAGCCAGCCAACCGCGGCATTGCGCCAGTGCCTGGGGATGCGAGTACACCACGCGAATTGAATCCCGGGGGCTATTCGAAATGAGATTGTGGCCGATAGGCAACACCACCTCGCCGCAAATCTGAATAGGGCTATCCAGGTACTGTACAAAAGAATCGAGCGTAGGCGTAACACCGCCTTCTGTGGAGTTCTCGAGAGGGACAACACCGTAATCGGTCTCTCCCGTTTCCACAAGCTGAAAGACATGATTCACCGTAGCCGCCGCCTGCAGAATGGCGGAACTGCCAAACGACTGAAGGGACGCCTGATGCGTGAAGGTGTTCTCCGGTCCCAAGTATGCTACGCTCGTAGGCCTCTCCAATGCGCGGCATGCGGAGAGGACTTCCCGATAGATGGCGGTAAGCGAAGCGCTCTCTAAGAGGCCGTCTCGCGCGCGGGATGCGACGTTTTCCAGCACTTGCCGCTCGCGTTCCGGTACATAGATGGGGACGTCATCGCCTTTCTCAACGCCAACACGTATGGCAAGTGCCGCACGGCGTTGGAGCCGGTCTACGATCTCACGGTCAAGGGCGTCAATCTGCTGACGCAGGTCCGCCATGACGCCGTCCTGCTTACGCATTGAGGCTACCAATCGGTTGTAAAATAAGCCGTGGCTCCGTTGATTGCGGCCGCTGCACGTAACGAAGTATGCGAGAGTACCGCCAAGCTGAATCGATCCGGCTCTTTTCGGGCAGTATTGTAGCAGGTTCCATAGCTCTGTGCATGCAAAGGGCTAGGTGTAAACCCAACGCAGGCCGCCTGGCACGTTCCACTCTCGGCTACCTTGACGACCCGCGCCGTTCTTCCTAGAATTAAAGCGATGGGGATAGTTGCGTTGGGCGTCAAAATACCTTTGCAATCGCTAGCGTTCGCGTGCGCGCGACTAGGCCAGTGAGGTGAAATCGCTCACGGTTGACCGATAGAGACCTGCCAATGGCATGTTTGAAGGAGAGAGATTACCGCAATGACGTACGTGATTGCCGAACCCTGCATCGACATTAAAGACAACTCGTGTGTAGATGTCTGTCCCGTGGACTGTATCCACTCCGACGACGATTCGGCGCAGTTCTTTATTGATCCGGATGAATGTATCGAGTGTGGTGCATGTGAGCCGGTCTGCCCGGTGACGGCAATCTTCTTCGAAGACGATCTGCCGGACGAATGGCGAAACTACATTCAGACCAATGCAGACTTCTTTGCCAACCAATAGGTAGCACTGTCTTCTGGTTGATCGGCAGCGCATTCTCGCATTCTCAGTTCAGCTTTCCTTGGCCTGCGAATACGCCGCGGCAAACGCTGGCGTTCCATCGTCGTTTTTGATATTCATGCGCGAGCCGCGCACGAATCGCGGATCGTGGCCCAGGTCGAATCCCTGCTGCAAGTCGTGCTCATAGCCGGCATATGTGCTGATGGCCCCCTCCCCAAAGTCATCCGGCCACTGGATTTGAAAGACCTGGCGCGGCCTGTTGGGCTTCTGATCAACCCGGTATCGGGTTACTGCGTCTTCATCTAGGCTGATGCCGAGGCCGGGGCCTTCAGGCACTCGCATATACCCGCGCTCTACGGCAAACGACTCCGTCAGGAGATCATGCTCCCAAATGTGGAGACACGTTATCGCCGGCCACTGTGCATGCGGGAGCACCGCGCCGAGGTGGGCCGCCCACGCTGTCGTCATCCCCAAACCAACGAGCTGCAACCAGAATGGCTTGTTGGCAACGGCAGCTAACGTACCTGACTCCTTCACCCCTGCCAGACTCCCGCCAACGACAAAGCCATCGCAAACATCGTCCTGCAGTGCAGTCATGATGGGTGGCGTACCGTAGTGCATGGCCAGCGGTCGTGGTACATGCCTGCGAATTTGCCGGTTGCCGGTCACGTCGCCCTGTGGAATCGGCGTCTCGAATATCGAAACATTCACATAGGCAAGCAGCTCTTGCAAGAGCGGAATGGCCGTGCCCGCATCCACGAGCATGCTGTTGAAGTCTATGTCCAGATGCATAGCTTTCGGAATGACGGCCTCGAGCGCGGCAAGTTGTGCATGGATGTCTCGCCACGGGCGACCCTTGAGCTTCATCGATGCATAGCCTTGATCCAGCGCTTTCTCCGCTTCGGCCGCCCATTCTTGTGGCGACATGTCAAGGCACCACCAGGAAATGGGGACGCGTGACCGCACTTGCTCCCCGAGGAGCCGGTGGACCGGAACGCCGGCAGACTTTCCTACCAGGTCCCAGAGCGCCATCTCGGGGCCGGCGCCAAGCGTCGAATCCCATAGGTGCCGATGCGGGTCTGAGCCAATAAGTCGCTCCTTCAGATCGTCCGGCGGTCTGCCCCAGGTGTACTCCACTACCGTCTCGCCAATGCCGCTCAGGCCGGAGTCCGTGTGAATGCGACAAAGCTCGACAAGCCGCCAATCACCACTCAACCGCGTCATGTGTAGATCGTGGTGCTCGTTGAATGGCACTAAGAGCAGAATCTGTTCGACATCTGTAATTGTCATGGCAGCGCGCCCTCTCCCTTTTCGTGTGCATACACTCGTGATCACGTAGCTTAAGTGAGACTCAAGATGCGGTCACAGCCGCAGACCTCCAACTCCTCGCTTGCCAGGATTAGCGCCCGCACCCGCATAAGGATCAGCTCGCCGGAGCACCGGAATCTTCCCGGTGGGCATCGCGCTTGGGGAAGTCGAAGTCAAGCAACCTACCACAGTTTCTCTCCACCTCTTGCCACGACGAAACGTCAAGTTCCAGGCGGACAACTCCGCAGGTAGGGACATCGCCAATGTAATCCTGGCTCAAGAGGCCGCTGAGCTCGGTAAAACCCGGATTGTGGCCAACTAGCGCCACGTGGTCACGAGAATCATCCAACCTTCGAATGAGGTTGAGCAACCTGTCCGACATTGCGTGATAGATTTCTTCCTCGAGTGCAATGTGGGACTTCGGGAAACCTATCTCTTTGGCCAAGCGCCTGGCAGTGCCGCGGGCGCGCTTGGCAGGACTGGTGAGGAATGCGTCGGGCAAGAAGCCGATTGCCGCCAGCCGCTGGCCCATCATAGCGGCGTCCCGTTTACCTCGGCCGTTGAGAGGTCGCGCAGAGTCCTCCACGCCATACTGTTTCCAGCTAGACTTCGCATGCCGGATTAGTGTGAGCAGCTTCATGCGGCGCTCCCTAGAGCAGCAGGTCGAAAATTCGCTTGCTGTTGTCATCCAGTTCACGAAAGTCGGGGATATGGAAGCGATTCCCGTCAATATCAATGATAAGTATCTCATGCTCTGCAGGCAAGAGCACGGAATCCAGCTCCCAACGCATGACAAACTCGCGTATGCCGTGATCCGTTTCTACCGTCCAGAACGACGTGCGCCACTCATTGCGGTAGGCGCGCACGGAGCGGATGCGGTAGACCCGATAATAGTCCTCCAACGCCGCCATGAGAATGCGCCGCGACTCCTCGTCAAGCTCATCCGGATTCTCAATGAGGCAGAATTCCTTATCTTTCGTATCGAGTATTGAGACGAAACGCTTGAGCGAAAGTGGAAACGCCCAAACTGCCTTGCCTCGCAGGAGGCAGCGCTCCCCGGCAATCTCGACCCTTAACTCGCCTCCCGGCCCGCGCAAAAGACGAATGTGTGCCACGTCGGTCGCGCCAGCGCCTATGTCGGCGATGTGTACAAGCTCTTCGCCTTTGACTGTCGTGTCTTGCATGGAAAGCCTCTATTGCCACTTGCCGGAACAGGCGGCTTCAATCCTAGTTTGATGATGGTTGCCAGTGAGCGCTGCGTTCATGCGCTAGCCAACGGGTTAACGGCACTATGGTCCCAAAACTCTACGTCCACAATTGACTTTGCCCGCGCAATTCAGGCCCTAGCGTTCAACCGCCCGCAAACGGGAAACCGTACGCTGCATCTCAACCAATTTGGAATATATGCCGCGCTTTGCCAGGAGTTCATCGTGCGTGCCGATCTCAGCGACAGCACCATCATCCATAACGACGAGCCGGTCCGCATTGCGCAGTGTGGAAAGCCGGTGCGCTATGGCAAAAGTCGTGCGGCCCTTGATCAAACGACTGATGGCCTGCTGAATTGCGAACTCCGTTTCGGTGTCTACCGATGCGGTCGCTTCATCGAGAATGAGAATGCGCGGATCTTTGAGAACCGCGCGCGCAATCGAAACGCGCTGCTTCTCGCCAACCGACAGGCGATTGCCCCGCTCGCCCACGAGCGTATCGTATCCCTCGGGCTTGGCCACTATGAAGTCATGGGCATTGGCCGCTCGGGCGGCGGCGATCACCTCCGGCAATTCGGCCGCTGGCTTAGAGTAGCGAATATTCTCAAGAATAGTGCCGCTAAAGAGGAACGGCTCCTGAAGCACCACGCCGATCTGGTCCCGCAGGCAGGTCAACTCGATGTCGCGAATGTCTATGCCGTCGATGAGCACCGCGCCGTGATCTGCCTCGTAGAAGCGGCATACCAGGTGCGCCGTCGTGCTCTTGCCCGCTCCCGATTTTCCCACCAACCCGACCATCTCGCCGGGCTGAACGTGTAGATTTACTTTCTTGAGCACCGGTTTCGTCTTGTCGTAGCCAAAAGTCACCTGGCGAAACTCCACTTCTCCCCGTAGCGGGCAGGGAGTGAGCTTGCCCGGCTGCGCGAAGGGTTCAGTCGGCGTGTCCATGACGTCGAAAATGCGGTCGGCCCCCACCAGTGCCCGCGACATCCAGTTGTAGATCCGGTTGAACCACTGCAAGGGTCCGTAGAGCATCCAAAGGTATTGGATGAAAGCGATTAGCGTTCCAAGCGAAAGATCACCGCCGATCACCGCGCTGCCACCGGCGAACCAAGCGATGAAAACCCCCGCGCCGGTGACGAAATTCAGTATCGCGAAGGAGCTATCCCAAAATCGCGCCTCATGGACTGTTGCCCTGGCAACCGCTTCGTTGCGGCGCTCGAAGCGGCCAATCTCGGCCTCTTCCTGCGCAAAGGCCTTGGCAACGCGGATGCCGAGGAGCGATTCGTTTAGCTGGCCATGCAAGAGCGCCCAGTTCTGCGAAACCCGCGACCACAGCACGCGCATGCGCTTCACCAGCGCTGTACCTCCCAGCACGACGAACGGCACCGGCAGTAAGACGAAGAGGGTTACCTGCCAACTCATCAAGAGCAGAATGACGAGCACACCCAAGAGCATGACACTATTGACAACCATATAGGGCGCGCCATCAATGAGAAAGTAGTTCAGACTCTCGGTATCCCGCGTGACAAGTGAAAGCAGGTTTCCCTGCCCTTTGCGATTATGGAATGTCAGCGACATACGTTCCAGGACCTGATAGAGTTGCGCGCGCATATTGGCAATTACACGTGTGCTCAGCCACGCGCCAACCCAACTACCGACGACTTCAAGACCGCTGGTTGCCAGGTTTGCCGCAACAAGCGCTGCTACGAGCCAGGCAAGCAGGGCGAAGTTCTCTCGAGGCACAAGTACGCTGTCAATCAAGTACTGCGTGATAAGCGGAGGCGTGAGCTGGACAAGCGCGCGGCCCAGGGTAGCAAGAACCAGAATTGCTGCCAAGCCCTTATAGGGCTTTAAATAGCTGGCAATGCGCAGCATCACCGCCATTTTGCGCACGCAGCGAGGACAGTTGCGTTCCCTGTCCGGCAAGAGTGCCTGGCACTTCTGACAGCGTGCGCGAGGAATGTCCGTCGAAACGGCGAAAGGCTCGTCTTTGGCAAGCTGTTGTATGCCGCGGGCAATCTCGGTGAACTTTGCGCCCAGGGAGCTCGAGTATTCGATGACGGGCGTGAAATACCCGTTCCGGCTAACTTCAAGGCGACCGCCGCCCACAAGTGGCTCTGCGCGGGCGTCCGATATCTCGGCAAGGTCCACGCTCACTGCGCCGTCAATTCCCGGTGACAAGTGAGGCAACACAACGACACGCTGATTGGTTAGCATCATCCAGCGCACGCCGAAACGACCATCATGCCGGATGTCCGACATAGCGACAAGGAGCGTCTCCTCGCCGGGCAAGATCAATTCACTCCACTGGGCCTCGATTTCAGGAGGCAGCGTGTCAAAAACAACCAAACTCAAACTCGCTTGAGGTATGTACTCAGGTACAATCGATCACCGTACGCAGGCAACGATTTCTAACTCTTGGGGATGTTTGCCAAATGCGGTCAATGTCAAATTGAGGATTGGCAAAACATCTCGGTTTCCGTACCCGCGTTAACGAATGCAAATGGGCATTTCACCCAATATGCCAGACAGTGTCACTTTTCTAACTCAGGAAGACTGGTACTTGCGCACGTTGGCATTATGCTCATCGAGCGTGCGACTAAAGACATGGGAACCGTCACCGACCGCCACAAAATAGTAGAAGTCAGTTGTTGCGGGAGCCGACACTGCTTGCAGCGAGGCCAGGCCGGGATTGCAAATGGGGCCGGGCGGTAGACCTGCGTTCGCATAGGTGTTAAACGGTGACGCTACTCTCAGATCGTCATAGGTCAGCGCTCGCTTCCACCACCGTCCTTCTGACTCTTGATAGCCAAGGGCATACTGAACGGTGGGATCTGCTTGCAAGGGCATGCCTATGCGCAGACGATTATAGAAGACGCTCGCAATCACAGGGCGTTCGGCTGCAACTTGCGCTTCGCGTTCGACGATAGCAGCCAGGGTAACTGCTTGGTACGTGCTCAGCCCGTTTGCCTGGAAGCCATTGTCCACCCCGCCGCCAATCTTGCGAGAAAACTGATCCAAGAGACTCTCGATGAATTGAGTTGTCGTAGTCTCGTTCTCAATGCGATACGTATCGGGAAAGAGAAAGCCTTCCAGTGTGGATGTAGCCGGTAGATCTGCCAAGAAATCACGCTCGTAATTCGCGCTTGCAGTTAGTGCGAGAAACTCACTTGCGTTGAGCAGACGCTGCGTTTGCAGGTACGCCGCGATTTCCTCCCGTCGCCAGCCTTCGATGAGAGTCAGTGCCCTGTCCTGTACTTCCGCTTTCTGCAGCGCCTGGATAGCTTCGTCAGCGCTCATGTTCCGGCGCAACACGTGTTGACCGGCCTGAAAGGACCCGTCCAGGCCGCTTTGGCGTGCACGCAGGCGGAACGCCAAAGCACTACGGATTACTCCCGCATCCCTTAACTGATTTGCTATCTGTTCCGTGGTACTGCCGAGAGGAATTTCTAGGACAACCTCGGTGTTGTCTTCGCTCTCCGGGCCGGCAACGGCGTCGGCAATCCGATCCCCAATCCCGCAGCCTGCAGCCAGCGAGACAGGAGCCGCCACAATAATCGTGCGAAGTAAAATGCGCCGCGTTACGTAGTTTCCCATACAACCATCATACAAGTCACTGGCAAATCCCGGGCAAGGAAGAGTCACCCGCTTCCTGCTGCGCCGCAAAGTAGGATTCAAGGATTACTGCGGCTGCAGCGGCATCGAGCGGAGATTTGCGGCGTGCTGCGGTGGGACTAGCTTCCAGCCGCTCCTCTGCAATAACTGTCGAAAATCGCTCATCCCAAAAGACTATCGACATGCCAAGCGCCTGCCCGAAGCGCTCACCTTCTTTCTTTACGCGTTCTCCCTGGTAGTGCAGGGCCCCATCCAGACTAATCGGCAGGCCTACCACCAGCGTGTCTGCCTGTTGCTCGTTGAACAGTCGTCGCACCGCAGCACTATCCTGATGCCACGAGCGCCGCTGAATTGTCGTCAGTGGCGTTGCGATACCAACGCGGGAGTCTCCGCAGGCCACACCGATACGTCGTTCACCAATGTCGAGACAAAGTATCCGCATAGTTAATGACTAAACGTCTCAGGCAGCCAGTCGAATCGGCTCCCTCACTTCTATGTCGATACGAAACCACAGCCGCGGCATGCGATCGTACCAGTCCGGCCCCATTTCGAGCACAAAGTCACCGACTCCCGTCAAATTGCCCAAGTAGCTTTCAGCTTCCTCAAGCGTCTTGTTCGCGAGATCTCGCCGGATCCTACCATGGTCCCATGCAGACAATATATCTCCCTGAGCCTCCAAAGTAAGCTGGATGACACCATCAGTAATGCTATTCACATGTGGATTGCCCAAGACAACGGTATCGGAAACCAGCACATGTGCTTCAAATTGATTCTCCACGATTCGTGCCAGAATGATTGGTGCTACTTCTTCCAGGTATATGTTAGAAAAAGCGGTGCCGCGCAGCTTTACTCTCATACGCAACGTCACTTGGTCGCTCTCTTCACCTACTGTTCTATCATAGTTCGCTTCGTCAACGATGACGTCATCATCCCAGGGCACGAAACTGCTTTCGACGGGGTTAACGACCCCACCCAGTTGCTGCCAAACCCGCTGCATGAGGAGGTGGCGAAGTTGCTCGAAAAGCTGCAGCCGGTCCTGTTCTGTCACAAAGGTGACAACACGCTCCCCGCCACCCTGAATTGGAAAATCGTTATTGACAATTAAGCGCTGGTTGAGTGACTGGTCCTCTATGTGCGTGATCACGCTGGGCCCCACGTTGCCGATAGGACCTGGCTCCTCAGCGACGACCGCCACCCGTCGCCCCACTAACTCACTGCTCGCGCCGGAAGTAGGCGGGACATTGACCTCCGCAGCGGTCACATACCGCCGGTTCTCATTGGTAAGAACTATTGTCCCCTTTGGAACAACAACTCGCTGCGAAATCCGATTGCGGAAGACGACAGATCCCTCTGCCCGTCCGGTCGGCTCGTTTCTCTTCCCCGTAGCGGGTACTGTCATCTCATCCGTCTCTTCGATGACCACCAATTGCGCAGGCACCTGACCGGTTGCAGCGTTAAGGCGGCTTACCTGCGGATCTGCCAACAACTGCAGCACCGTGCTATAGCGTTGCTGCACAGGTGTCAGTTTAATCGCGGCGCTAGGAAGCACCAAATAAAACGCTCCCCACACAATGAACAACAGCACCGAAACTACTGTGGCCAATGCAAGAATGCTTGAGAACGATCGTTCTATGGAGAGAGACCCTCTGCCTCCCCGCTTGTTTGACTGACCCGTCGCAACCCTGGCAGCCTGATTGGCTCGAATAGTATTTTCGGCAACGTCGGACACCTCAGCGCGAGTTTTAGCGATCTTGCGTGAAGCACTACCGGCGATTGCAGGTTCCAGGGCACGACCCGGTTGCTCAGGCGCGTGCAGCGCGCCCAAAGAGTTGACCACCTTGATGCCCAGGTCACTTGCGGAATCGCGAACGCCACGATCGCCACACACCAGCGTAAGGTCAAGCTCCAGGTCAGTTGCTTGGCGCTGTAGGAACTCCAGATTCTCCCTGTCATGCAGTGCCGGGCAATTGTTTCCAACCAGCACGACTGAAGTGCCGCGCTTGCGCTGGAGCTTAACGAGAACTGCCGCGATATCGTCGCCGTGGCTGGCATAGACGACCCGGCTACTTGGAATAGAGCTTGCCATAGCCTACAGCGGGCGTTACATGGAAGAGAGAAGCCACCACTCAGGGGAATCCTACTAGGCTCACACTAATACTATACCCGAACCAGTTGCAACGGTGTTACACAAGTGCGGCACCCGCAGCAGGTGAGGGTGCAGACCAAGCATGGCTTCCCCGATAAGCGATGTCCAAACTTGACAGTGTGACAGTGCTTAACTATAATCGCTACCGGATTAGGACACTCTGAATTTGGGGCACCGCCCCGTACCGAGGAGGCTCTTTGATGGAATCATCGAACACCCCTAGTGGACTAAGCAGACGACGGCTGCTGGCCGGCTTGGGACTTGGCACCGCTGGTGCCTTCGTGATTGCGGCCTGCGGCGGCACGGCTGCACCTGTAATGGAAGAACAAGCCGAGGAAGCGGAAGCTCCCAAGGCCGAAGAAGAAGCGAAGATGGCCGAGGAAGCCCCTCCCGTGCAGTTCCTGCACTGGTGGATTTCCCGCATTGACCCAGGCGGACTGGTACCGTGGGCCTTGGAAGAGTTCACGAATCGCACCGGCATTCCGGTGGAGGACGTGGGCAGGGACCCGATCGAGCCCCTGCGCCAGCATTTCCGCACGACCATCGCGGCCGGTACGCCAGTGGACGTGGCCTTCAACTCCATCATTTGGGCCCGCGATCACTGGGACCTGGGCTTGCTGATGGACTACGGGCCATATCTGACTCAGTATCCTCACATTCAGGACGACCAGTACTTCGAAGCTTCGCATCAGTTCCGCAAGGCTGAGGGTGCGACCTTCGGTATTCCCGTCATGGGGCCGGAGTCGCAGTCAATCGTCGTCAACGGCCAGTTGCTGATTGACATCGGCATGGACGAGAATGGCGGCGACATCAACAATTGGGATGACTTGTTGACGGCCGCACGCGCTATGACGAAGCGCGAAGGTAACCAGGTCGCAGTTTCCGGCTTCCTGTTGCCGAATAACGTGGCGCTCGCCCGCTGGGCGGCGTGGGTACTCACTACAGGTACCGGCGCGTATGATGCTGAGCAATTCACGGCACAATACAACACAGAACAGGCGCGCGACACGCTCCAGTTCCTGCACGACCTTTGGAACCGTGAAGATGTCAGCGCAAAGACGCCCGATGGCGATAGCGTGCCGGACCACTACAAGCTGCTGCAGGCAAACCAGGCCGGCATGCACTATGACATTAGCTCGACCCCCACGCTGCGCTACTTTGATGTTCCTCGCGACTTCAAGTATTGGCAGATTGGGTATCCCGGACCTTCTGATGGCGGTCAGTTTGCCACAGCGTCCTGGATGAATCCGGTCGTCACGCCACTAGGCGCGGGCAATCCGGACGGAGCGGTTGAGTTCATCAATTGGTTCTGCGGACTCGAAGTGGCCTTGCATAAGATCGAAGTCAATAAGGCCGTCTCCCCGCGTCTCGATCTCTTTGCCCATGAAGCGTGGACCGCTGGCGTTGCGGACCTTCCCGTGCTCCAGACACGCGAAGATCTCGCTAAGCTGCCGGGCGTTTACCCGTTCCGCCGCTTCCTGAAGCAAAACAGCGAAGTGCGGCCTATTCTCGAGGCTGCGTATCGCGGCGAGTTGGAAGTTGCTTCAGCACTTGCTCAAGCGGACGAGTTGGCCAACCAGATCCTTAACGAGCCAGCGGAGTAAGCACTGCTTATACTGCTAATGCATAGTTGAAGATTGAAAGGGGGCGCACAATTGTGCGCCCCCTTTGTTGTTCGGTGTGATCGCATTTGTTGCTGTTAACTGATCGGCACAACCCATGCAAGGTTCTGTTCAATTGGTCCATCCTTATACTCTTTGCCTCCTATGCAACTTCGAGTTTACTTACGGAGGCTTGCCACAGCTTTCGGGGTTGCTATTTTCTAGAACAGAGGCTCCATGCAGCTTCCCCACTTGACAGTACACAATCAAATTCGTAGCATCTACTTAGTGTAACTAGAAGCCGTATACGTACGGCACCTGAATGGGAGGGTTGCCATGGAGTCTTTGGATGAACGCAAAGGACTTAGCAGGCGAAACCTGCTCGCCGGCATAGGTCTTGGCACCGCAGGTGCTCTGCTCGCCGCGGCCTGTGGCGGCACGGCTGCCCCGGCAATGGAAGAACAAGCCGAGGAAGCCGAGGCTCCCAAGGCCGAGGAGGAGATGAAGCAGGCGGAGGAAGCCACACCGGTCCAGTTCCTGCACTGGTGGATTCCGCGCATAGACCAGAATGGTTTTACGCCCTGGGCCTTGGAAGAGTTCACGAATCGCACCGGCATTCCGGTGGAGGACGTGGGCAGGGACCCAATCGAGCCTGTGCGCCAGCACTTCCGCACTACCATCGCGGCTGGTACGCCGGTGGACGTGTCTTTCAATTCCATCATCTGGGCCCGTGACCATTGGGACCTGGGAATCTTGATGGATTACTCGCCGTACCTGACGCAGTACCCGGAACTGCAGGACGATAAGTTCTTCGAAGCTTCACACCAGTTCCGCCAGGCTGAAGGCGCAACGTTCGGTATTCCCGTGATGGGGCCGGAGTCGACCTCGATCGTCGTCAACGGCCAGTTGCTCCTAGACGCCGGTCTTGACGAGAATGGTGGGGACATCAATAACTGGGCCGACTTGGTTTCTGCCGCCCGTGCCATGACCAAGAAGGAAGGCAACGATGTCTCTGTCTCCGGCTTCTTGCTGCCTGCCGGTGTCGGTGGCTTGTCGCGCTGGGCGGGATGGGTGCTCACGACAGGCACCGGCGCTTACGATGCGGAGCAATTCAAGGCACAGTACAACACCGAGCAGGCGCGGGATACGCTGCAGTTCCTCTTTGACCTCTGGAATAAGGAGGAAATCAGCGCCAAGGATCCCGAAGGTGCCCCCGTGCCCGACCACTACAAGCTGTTGCAGGCAAATCAGGCCGGCATGCACCACGACATTAGCTCGACACCTACCTTGCGCTACTTCAGCGTGCCGCGCGACTTCAAGTATTGGCAGATCGGTTTTCCGTCCTCCGGTGGCCCGGACGGCCAGTTTGCCACCTCGTCATGGATGAACCCGGTGGTAACGCCACTCGGCGCGGGCAACCCGGACGGCGCGGTTGAATTCATCAACTGGTTCTGCGGGCTTGAGGTAGCAATTGTCAGGCTTGAGCTCATCAAGACAGTCGCGCCGCGGCACGACTTCTTTGCTGATCCAGCCTGGACCAAGGGTTACTCCGACCAGCCGGTGTTGAAGACGATTGAAGATCTTGCCAATCTGCCGGGTGTCTACCCCTACCGCCGCTTCTTAAAGCAGAATTCCGAAATTCGACCGATGCTTGACGATGCGGTCATGGGCAAGATCGAAATCGCTACCGCGCTGGCACAAGCCGACGAGCGCGCCAACCAGATCCTCAATGAGGATGCGGAGTAAGTACCACTTACGCTGCTACACCATTGGGTGAAAGCTTGCCAATAGGTGAAGGAAGAAGGAGGCGCACGAACGTGTGCCTCCTTTGCATTAGGGGTGTAGATTCCTCTTCGCTACGCTCATCGGAATGACAATCAATCACTTTGTAACCCAGCATATTCAAGTCAGGACTCATTAGGCCAGGACCCTTAGAGATGTACCCAGTTCCCTTCTTGTACCACCACGCTGCCATTACGCATCACCGCCCGCACGTCCGTTAAGGCCTCGATGCGGTCCGCCACGTCACCGTTGAGCAACACCAGGTCTGCTACCTTCCCGGTCTCAATCGTGCCAATCTCATCCTGCAGCCATATGCCTTCAGCCGCCCGTCCGGTAACGCGGAAGATGACCTCTACGGGATCGAGCTTGAGCGTGTGGCGCGCCTGCACAAGCCGCTGCGGCCAATTCGCGATGTTGCGGCCCATGTGATCGCTGGAGAAGTACGACTTGCACCCGCGCCGCTCCATGTCGCGAATGAGGTCGAAGCGAAATTCTACCTCTCCGGGGCCTTCCCAGCCGGACACGATGCCGTCTCTTCCAGCAATGGGAACCAGGGTGGCAAACACGTTCAAGTCTACGAAGATACCCTTTTCTCCCGCTTCCTGGGCGACCTCGGGCACGTATTCAACCGTTCCCTCCTCAGATCCCAGCCAATTGCAGTGTGCGAGGGCGTCCACACCCGCACGGACTGAATTGATGATGCCCTCTGTGGGATTGACGTGAGCGACGACTCGTTTGCGCAAGCGATGGGCATCCTCAACCGCCACACGCATTTCCTCCTCCGAGTATTGGGCGCGATAGCGGTTGGAAGGGGGATCGGACGCCCCACCGGTGGCCATGATCTTAATGAAGTCAACGCCGCGGAAGACAAGCTTGCGGATCGCTATTTTGATTTGGTCGGCGTTGTCCGCCAACTCCTCTATGCCCAGATAGTGGCCATGGCCTGCCGTTGTAGTAATGCTGGGACCGGCGGCGAGAATTCGCGGACCCACCGTCAACCCCTGGTTGATTGAATCGCGTACGTACAGCAGTGTATCCCCGATGCTGCCGCAGTCGGCAATTGTGGTAAGGCCGGCCGCCATGGCCTCGCGCGCCGCCTGCAGCGTGTAGAGCACAATAGCCTCGCGCGGCGCGTCGATGCCCGGATATGACGTGTCATCTTTGTTCTCAATCGTGAGATGCGCATGGCCGTCGATCATGCCGGGAATGAGAGAAGCGCCAGCGCCATCGATCTCGTCCCAGCCTGAGCGGTCCGGAAAGGCAGAATCAAGTTCTTGCAGCGTGCCGACAAAGGCAAGACGCCCATCTTCAATTACCACACAGGAATTGCCGCGAGCCTCGCTGCCAGTGCCGTCGATTAACACGTCAGGACAGATGAGTGTCGGCATAGTGTTCTCTCCTTGAAATTGCTGACTTCAATGACCAAGAACTACATCTATTCGTAAGAGTCGCGCCACATGCGTCATGAGCAAAGGGAGCAACTTGCCTGGGCAATCCGCCCCATTTGCGCGACGCACTCTCGGTACAGCCCGCTCGGCCTCGCACAACCGATGCGACTCTAGTGTATGGTATCTCCAGGAATCGCACACCGAATCCACAGCTTGTCCTGTACTGCATTGAGGCGTAGAGACTTACAGGTGAGCATGAATTAGAGGCTGTTAGCAGGTTGAAGTCGACAAGACTCGAGCTTGGTTCAATCTAATCTGCTAACTTTGGCAAACCGAAATGCGCGATTGTGCCTTGTATAGAAAGGTTCGTGAGCAATGTCCGGTGAGAACTTGACCGATCCTGCAACCGTTGGCTTGGATGCGACACAGCTTGAGCGCGCCTACGCGCTCATTGCGGGCTGGACGGAAAGTGGGTACATGCCCGCGGCAGTTCTGCACGTGGCCCGGCACGGCAAGACAGTCGGGCATCGCTCGTTTGGCCGGATTACGGTGGAACCGGGCGGCCCGTCTGCGCAGCCAGACAGCATCTTCATCATTGCTTCCATCTCCAAACCGGTAACCTACACGGCCCTGCTGCGGCTGGTAGATGAAGGCTCGGTCAGTCTCAGCGATCCGGTTTCTCGCTACATTCCGGAATTTGGCGGACGGTCCTCGGCAAGTGCGCCGGACCGCAATGCGGTACAGATACGACACATTTGCACGCATACGTCCGGGCTACCGGACATGGTGCCAAACAACGTGCTGCTGCGGCGCCAGCATGCGCCCTTCTCCACCTTCATTGACCACATTTGCCGGGTGCCCCTGCTCTTCGCGCCGGGCACGGACATTTCCTACCAGAGCGCGGGCACAGCATTGGCCGCGGAGATCGTGCAGCGTGTGCGCGGGAAGCCGCTCCGAGAGGTGTTGGCCGCCGAAGTATTCCAACCACTCGGCATGGAAGACACATCACTCGGCTGGAACCCAGCGCAAGAACCGCGCATCGTGGAAGCCACGCAGCCGTCGCATCTCGGCGGCTCTGACTATGATCACAATAGCCTTTACTGGCGCGAGTTCGGCGCGCCGTGGGGCGGACTCTTTTCAACGGTCAGCGACATTGGCCGCTTCTTGGATATGTATCGCAACGGGGGTTCACTGAACGGCGTCCGCATCCTTAGCCCCGCCATGGCTGCCGCCATGCTAAGCGAGCAGACCGATGCCATGCCCGGCATTTCCGCCGCCACAAAGCTGCAAGAAGGCTGGGGGCTGGGCTTCCGGCTTTACCGCCGCGCGAATCCCATGTACTTTGGCGACCTACTTTCGCCAGGCTCGTTCGGTCACACCGGCTCCACCGGCACCTTTGCGTGGTGCGATCCAAGCAAAGAACTCACAGCAGTCTTCTTCTGCAACCAGCTCCACGAGAGAGTCCAGCACGCGTTCCAAGTGCTTAGCAACACCATTGCGGCGGCGGTGCGCGACTAGAAGCTATTCCTGCCATTCGAGGCGCTTTACAACGGCAAAGACACGTACTATATTATTTAAGTATATACGCAAATGACTAAATGACGGAGGTGAGTATGGCTCAGCTCAACGCCCTCGATGCGTGTCTGGACGAAACACTTCATCCCGACCAGGCTGCGAAGGTCCTTGCAACGGCCTTGCGCGACGACCAGTACGAGGAGCTAGCCACCTACTTCCGCGCGCTCGGCGAGCCAAGCAGAGTAAGGCTGCTGCATTGCCTGCTGAGTGCCGAACTTTGCGTATGCGATCTTGCCGCACTAACGAACCTCTCTGTAGCTGCGACCTCGCAGCACTTGCGTACTCTGCGCAATCTGCATCTCGTAACAAGGCGCCGGGAGGGGAAAGTCATGTGGTACAGCCTGGCTGACGACCATATTCGCAGTCTGCTAAGCGTTACCCGCGAACATCTCACCCACGCGCCATCAGACTCAACACCGGACTCCCTGGCGTCAAGAGGGGAGCGTCATGACTCATGACCATGACCACGACCATACTTCCGCTGGGCTGCTGGCAGAGACCGGCACTCGCCTCACCCTTGCTTCCGGCGCTTTACTCGTCGCCGGCATCACATCCAGTCTCATTGCTGCTCCCGCAATGGCTCAGACGGCTCTTTATCTTGCCGCCATAGTGGTTGGCGGCGTGCCAATCGTGCGCGGAGCGTGGGAAGCGCTCACCGCGCACCGGCGACTTTCAATAGATGCTCTCGTGGTCGTTGCCGTCATTGGCGCGGCTCTCCTGGGGCAATGGTGGGAAGCGGCAGCCGTGGTGTTTCTCTTCTCATTCAGCGAAATGCTGGAGGAATTCACGCTTGATCGGGCCCACAATGCCATCAACGCCCTGATGGAACTATCTCCGGAGCAGGCTCGCATAAGAGTTGACGGACGCGAATCAACGGTGCCCGTCGAGAGTGTCGCAGTGGGCACGATCGTTGCGGTACGACCCGGGGAACGGGTTCCCGTCGACGGTGAGGTAGTCGCCGGTAGGACTACCATCGATCAATCGGCGATTACGGGAGAGAGCGCTCCGATAAGTAAGTCAACCGGCGACACCGTTTTTGCGGGTACCATCAACCAACAAGGGTACGTGGAAATTTCCGCAACGCGTCCGGCGAAAGACAATGCCATTGCGCGTATCGTGCGTCTCGTGGAAGCGGCACAGCAGGAGAAAGCGCCCACGGCACAGTTCATCGACCGCTTTGCCGCCTATTATACGCCGGGCATTGTTGTGTTAGCCTTCCTGGTTGCCGTTGTGCCTTGGCTGGCGTTCGATCAACCGTTGCAGGAGTGGGTGTATCGCGGTCTTGTTCTGCTCTTGGTCGGCTGCCCGTGCGCGCTCGTCATCTCCACGCCCATCTCAATTGTGGCCGCCATTGCCCGCTCTGCCCGCTCCGGAGTCTTGGTGAAGAGCGGCGCCGTTCTGGAAGCGCTCGGTCAGGCCAAGGTTGTGGCCTTCGACAAGACGGGTACGCTCACTCGCGGGCAGCCTGAAGTCACGGACGTCATTCCGGCGGCGGGTCATAGCGAAGACGAAGTTATCCAGATTGCCGACCGGTTGGAGCACCGCTCCGAGCATCAACTCGCCGCGGCTATTCTGCGCCGGGCGGGACACGACGCTACTGCAGAGGAAAGCGGTCACGTCCATACAGAGGAGGTACTCGACTTTGAAGCCGTGGCCGGCCGGGGCGTACGCGCGCGGGTCGACGGCACCGTATGCGTCTGCGGCAGCCCCGACTATCTCAGGTCACTCGGCTATGACATTACTCCCTTTGAAGTTTCGATTTCGGAACTTCAAGACGAGGGAAAGACCGCGCTGCTCGTAGCGGAAGACACGAAAGTAGCAGGCCTCATTGCTACCATGGATACGCTCCGTCCCGAAGCCGAGCCCACCTTGCGCGCAATTGACGCTATGGGTATTTCGCAATTGGTCATGCTTACAGGCGATAGTGAACCGACGGCAACGGCAATCGCCAAGCAACTGCCCGTGCGAGACGTTTCCGCTGAATTGCTCCCCTGGCAAAAGGTAGTCGTAATCCGAGACCTCGTAGAGTCCCACGGCAATGTGCTCATGGTAGGCGACGGCGTAAATGACGCGCCCGCGCTTGCCAGCGCCACCGCCGGCATTACATTGGGGGGAGCCGGCACTGACGTGGCCTTGGAGACTGCGGACGTGGTGCTAATGGCAGATGATCTAAGTAAGATCCCCTCCGCCCTGCAGCTAAGCCGGAAGACCATGACGGTGATAAAGCAGAATATCACGTTCTCCCTGGGCATCAAGCTACTCGTCTTGGTACTCACGCTCTTCGGTCTGACGTACCTTTGGATGGCGATCCTGGCAGACGTGGGCGCAACGATCGTAGTGGCAGGAAATGGCCTGCGGCTACTGCGTTCATCTGAGACGAGCTAGGGTCGTTTGCCTGCACAAGATGCACCACGTAGAGCGCATAATGCGTCGACGGCATTGATCGCGTTCGGCACAAGCGATTCAGAATTGCTATGATGGCTGCGAGGCGTCGAGTGGTAGTTCCGATGAGAAGTGCTGCTAACAAGCCACGTCAACAAAGACAAGAAGACGAAACTGGTGTTTACATGAGCTCTACAGCAGAAGGACACGTGGGACAATCCGACCAAGAGCTAAAGCGCGCCAGCAGAGGACGCATCGAAAGCGTGCTCAGCCTGCTCGACACTGGCGAGCAGCAGCTCTACGTGCTGCACGTACGGCTGCTCCCTCAAGCCCGCACCTTGCGGCGGCGCTTCCGTGAAGTCGACGCCCTGCGCCTCATGGGGTTCACGCCGCGGCCGGAGTGTCCCTACTTCCCGTACCAGTGCTTCTACGCCGGCTGTTACTACCGTGAACTCGGCGAAGCTCCAGACGACGCCACGCGTCAGCGCTTTGAGGAAATCTTCGATAGGTCTTTGGACTCCCTGGCAGAAGCCATCGAGCACATCCTGGCCGGCGCATGGCTCGCTGAGGAGATCGGATTACCGCTAAAGTAGCCTGCTCCATTTGAGCGCGCAATCTCACCTCTTGCGATTTCGCAATTGGTGCGTTGCGCACGTGGTGCTAATAGTCGAACTGGGGTTCCCAATCGCCAGGACCCTCTCGCAGGAGATCGAATAGGTGCCAGACCCCGCAATAGAGGTCTCCGGGGCCGAAGAAATCCCGAGCAACGCGCGTGATGGTTCCGCCGGCGCTTTTATGGAAGACGGAAACCCCGGGCATGGCGTGCGAGCCGAAGTGCTCCTCCTCCGATCCGTATCCCATGTCTTCAATGAACGTCGTGCCGCCGGCCGAATACATCCGAAACCGCCAACCCCGTCGTGTGGCGAGACACTGTTGGGTCTCAGGCGGATCGGGTGACACGACGACAAACGCCGCGCGGCTTTCCAGATGATGGAGCACCCCATTAAACTCATCGGCCCACATCGTGCAGTAGGGACACCCCGATCCCATATTGTGAATAAGGATTAGATCAGACCTATCGCCAAACATGGCCGACAGCTTCACCCCACCGTCCGGACCTGTGAGTTCGTAGTCCTCGACGGGCTCCGTGGGCAATTGGCGACGAAGCTCGACGAGCTTCTGTTTGGCCCTCTCCAGGTCTTCGTACGCTGCGGCAAGCTGGGTCTCTATGTTCGCTTCCGCTTTCACAGGGCTCCCTCCTTGCAAAGACGATACCGAGTGCTTGCTTCGGCACAGATTTCTGCCTCATCGGGAAGTGTGGGTAACGACGTAGCTTCACCTGTGGCAGTTGGGCGCTGCGAGCGCGATGCCCTTCCGGCACTTGCAAGTTGCACACACCAGCGGGTAGCCGGTCATTCATGTAGGCTTGCCGCTATTGAGCGCGGCGAGTTCCGCAAATTGTCGTCAGGCATCATAAGCATTCACTAGATCGCGGGAACTGCTCACTTCTTCGCTTTTGCGATCTGCACCGAGTAGAGTGCTGCAACCTCCTGCACTGATGTCGCGTCCTCCGGGCCGCGGTCTTCGCGCACGAACCCCACAACTCGTGGGAAGCGCAGCGCATAGCCTAAGTCGTCGCCATTCTGCTTGCCGCACGTGTGGGTGGGGCTGCGCGTAATCTCATCAGCCTGAATCTCCACCACATAACCGGGATTG
This sequence comes from Chloroflexota bacterium, assembly GCA_026710945.1. Classification (NCBI taxonomy): domain Bacteria; kingdom Bacillati; phylum Chloroflexota; species Chloroflexota bacterium. The sequence continues at coordinate 34,376 of JAPOQA010000039.1, read as the reverse complement.
CTCCAAACGTCAGGCTCAATCTCGGCTTCCACCCGTGCCGGCTTCTCTTCCGACGTCTCTTTGTCCAGCAATTCGCGCATCTGCACCCATTCCTCCTCTGAGAAACCGGTGCCGAGACGTGAAATCGTCACAAACAGATCGCGATCCTTGTCGTACACACCCAGGAGCAAAGCCCCGATGCCGAGTTTCGAGCGCGCGCCTTTACCATACCAATACCCTAGAACGACGCAGTCCACCGTATCGGATAACTCGCCTTGGTACGACCGTTTCATCTTGATCCAATCGAAGCTGCGGCGGCCGGCTTGGTAGACTGAATCCAGCTTCTTGGCCATGACTCCCTCGAGGCCGTGTTCGACTTTATCGGCAAAGAACGCCTCGATTGCGGCGACGCTATCCGTTTCGATATTCTCCGTAACCTGCAAGACCTGACCTTCCTGCAGGAAGCCCAGCATCTTCTCACGCCGTTCGGTATACGGTTGTCGGGTCAAGTCGGCGCCGTCGAGGTAGAGAAGATCGAAGAGCACAACACGAAGTGGAAGTTTTTCCGCCATCTCATCCACATTGTGCTTGCGCCGCCGTTGCGTTGTCATTTGGAAAGGAAGAAAGGCGCCGGTCTCCACGTCATACGCCAAGGCTTCAGAATCGGCAATGAACGTGTGGCCGGCTGCCTGCTCGCGTACGGCCGCAACCACATCCGGAAACATGCCGCTGAAGTTTTCCAAGTGGCGCGAGTACATGGTGACGTTTTCGCCGTCGAAGTGCACCTGACACCGGATGCCATCGAATTTCGGTTCCACAGCGCAACGGCCGAGGCGGACGACTAGGTCTTCCATAGACTTCACCCGTTCGGACGCCGCTGGAATAACGGGAGTGCCGACCACGATGTTGATATCCTGCAGTCCGTCTACGCCGGCACGCCAGTAATCTTTGGCAACCGTAGCCAAGTCGGAGCAGATGCTATAGGCGCGCTCAATGGACGCGCGATGGTCTTTGGATCCTGTGCGGGCATACGAGAGGGCGTCCATGACCGTAGGATCCCCGACACCCAGCCGCAGGCGTCCGAGGGGGATGCGCAAGAGATAGCGCACCTCTTGTTTCCCCACCTGCCGCAACAAATCAGCCAGGAGCGACACTCTCTTTGCGACGGAACCTTCGCCTTCCGTCAGAGCAATGTCGGTCAGGCGTTCGAATACTTGCACAACGGTGAGCGAGCCCTGCTCCCGTTCGATCCGCTCTTCCGCCACCAAGCCATAGTCGCCAATCTCGCTGAACCGCTGATGAACGTCTTCAAGGGTCGCTCCGGTACCTTCTGCCACAGCCTCAGCAGTTAGCTGCTCGCCAACGCCGAATTCGATGGGAGCATAGAGCGGCGCAACGCGTCCCTGCAACAGATAGATCACTCTATCCATCTCGTCCGGGCGGGTTTTCGTAAAGAGGTCTGCCAGGAGCTCCATCATGCGGATGCGGCTGCGCGTCGCATCGAGTTCCGCAAAATACGCAGTCAACTGATGAAAGAAGAGGGCAGCCTTTTCTTCAACCGATTCGGTAACTTCTGCGGTCGAGGACATAAGTGTTCGTCTCCCTGACGAGGGCTCTTAGGCGGCGAATAGACGAGAGCGGTTGTAAATCGTGCTCGGGGACTGTCATGCTGCGGGCACAACAGAGGCGTTGCCGTGCCGAGGCTTCATGGCACACGCTGTCGTGACTAGCTGCATCTCACGTGAGTTCTCACCGCCTCACTCACGCATGCTTGGCAACTGCGCGGGCGCTGGCCGACTACTGAGGCACCCACAACAATCTATCCAATTCCCGCAGGAGACACTCTGGAATATTGGCAATGAGCGGCGCACCCTGGGTGCAATAAACCCGCGAAGCGAGATGCTCTGCGGTTTCACGCATTGTACCACAGACCATTCGATAGCCAGCCGCGATACCGCTTTGCGGATTGGACTGTAGGCGTTGTGCGCTCGAAATGCCGCATTTCCCTCCTACGTTGTGGCATCGGGCTGGGTTGTATTCTTGGCGGAGCAAGCGAACTGCGGTACTGTAAGAGACACAGCAATAGGCAAGGAATCGCATAGGACGAAGTATGGCCGGATCTGTGCGGCTGGGGCATCTCTTCGGAATTCCCGTGGCAATCCACTTTACCTGGCTGATTGCGGCCGGTCTGGTAACGGCAACCCTTTCTCTCGCTATATTCCCATTCGATCGTCCGGGAATGTCAGCGCCCGTCTATTGGCTCATAGGATCCACAGCCAGCGCCCTGTTCTTTAGTTCGGTCGTAGCCCACGAGCTATGCCATGCGCTGGTGGCGCGGCATCTTGGCATTCCGGTGCGAGGCATTACGCTCTTTGTCTTCGGCGGCGTTTCCACAATTGCGCGCGAAGCGCGGAAGCCCATGCACGAATTGCTCATAGCCAGCGCCGGTCCCGCTTGCAGCCTCGCGCTATTCTTCACACTCTTTGTCTTGCAGCGTCTCATGCAGCCCCACTGGGCACTCGGCAGCAGGGTGGTCTTCTACCTGAGCCTGGCAAATCTCTTCTTCACCCTCTTCAATCTTATACCCGCATTGCCGCTGGATGGCGGGAGAGCCTTGCGCGCCGCCATTTGGTACGTTACCGGGAGTTTCAAGCTTGCCACGAAGATCGCGGCGCTCATGGGACACTTGCTTGGCTTCGCCCTCATTGGGTTCGCTCTGTATACTGTCGCGGTTCACGCCGAATGGGTGCAAGGCGGACTGCTCATCCTGCTTGGCTGGTTCGTACACAGCGCGGCGGAAATGGCCCAGCAGAACGCTCTCGATCGAGACCTGACTGCCGGAGTGACCTTGGCTGACGTGCCCAAAAGCAAGGTTGCCTTTGTCGCACCCGAAACGCCGCTGCAGAATTTGATTTACGACCATCTTCTCGCCGAGGACTCTGCACCGAGCGTCCTTGCCGTCATGCGCCGGCGATCGCTCCTCGGCATCATCACGGCGAAAGAGATTCGGCGGGTACCAAGCATTCATTGGTCCCACACGCAAGCACAAGACGTATTGGTTGAAAGTTCGCCGCAGGCATTCTTGGCCCCGGCAACACCGCTCGAAGAGGCCCTGGAGTATATGGAGGTAGAGCGATTAGGCTACGTGGTGGTGGCGAACGGTGAAGAGGAGCATCTAGAAGCCGTCAGCTACAATGACATGGTCCAATTCTTACACCGCAAGCGGGAAGAACTCCGTAAGGGTATGGCGGTTGAGCATCCGTGACTTCTGCACCAATAGCAGCGTCGCGCTCCCTGGCTGTCCGCATGCAAGTGGTTTATGCGCCCGTGCACAGCCATCCCCGGTAGCTCAAGCCCTTCGACTGGTTTAGGGCGCGTTTGTAACCTGCGTCCTAAAGGGTAGCGTAGGTTTGCAGCCTGCGTCCTCATGGGTAGCGTGGGTCAACAACCTGCGCCGCGGGAATCATGGAAGCCGGAGATAGGCGAATATTTTGCGTCGGGCGCGAAGTCACTCCCGCGGCTGTGCAAGCTCCGCGCGCAGCCGTTCTCGCTCGGCCGCCAGCGCCGCACTCACTTCGACCGGAAACGGCGGGTCTACTTTCTCAAGAGCGTGCAATCGCGGCGGCAGCGCTTGCCGTTGCTGCTGCGCTCTCTTCCGCGCCGCAGCCAGGTTGCTACAGCCTGCTCGCAGGCGTTTACCCCCTCGCATCACGGGAACGAGCAGCGGCGTGCCTTCGCTCACATTCTCGTCAGCCAATGCAATGACGTCTCGCACCATTGTACCGCCCTCTTGGAATCGATAGACCTGCTTGCGGCCGGGGAGCGAAGACTTGCCGGCGGAGAGCTTCATGCGGCCGCGGCCTCCATATGAAACGAGCTTGTAGGCACAGTCGATCGTGGGCGCATCGCTGGAGACGCTCATGCGGGTGCCCACGCCAAAGCCGTCGATCGGGGCATCCTGGCTCACTAGGCCCGAAATCGCATACTCATCGAGGTTGTTGCTGGCAAAGATCTCCACGCGGTGAAGACCAGCCTCATCCAGGATTTGCCGAGAGGCATGCGACAACGTGGCCAGATCGCCGGAATCCAGGCGGATCGCGCGCACCTGAAACTCACTTCCCATTTCATGAGCAAGTCTGACGACTTTCCTCACACCCGCCAACGTGTCGTAGGTGTCTACCAGCAGAATTGTATCTGGGTAGAGGGATACAAATGATCTGAAGGCTTCAAACTCGTCATCGTGCGCTTGAATGTAACTGTGCGCCATGGTGCCTCTGACCGGAATGCCATAGATCTTGCCGGCAAGCACGTTGGAAGTTGCCGCCACACCCGCCACGTGGAAGGCGCGTGCGCCCTTAATCGCCGAGTCCATGCCGTGCGCCCGGCGCGTCCCAAAATCAACGACGGTAGCTCCTCGCGCCGCTTGCACGATGCGCGCCGCTTTCGATGCCATGAGAGTTTGAAAATGAACCTGATTGATGAGAAGCGTCTCCACTAGCTGCGCCTCTGGGAGCGGCGCAACAACCTCCACTAGCGGCGCCAGAGGAAAGGCCACAGTTCCTTCGGGCAAGGCGTACACGTCACCGGTGAATTGAAAGTCCGCCAAGTACTCGAGAAACTCTGGAGAGAATTCTCCCAAGTCTCTTAGGTAGTCAAGCTCCTCAGCAGAAAAGGAAAGATCCTCTAGCATCTGGAGAACATCGGCGACGCCGCACGCGATGACGTAGTTCCACCGGTCAGGCAGACGACGCATGAAGAAATCAAAAACCGCCGTCTGTTTCATGTCCTCGATAAAATATGCCTGAACCATGGTGAGGGCATAGAGGTCGGTGAACAAGGCAGCGGCGGCGCATTCATCCCAGTGGCGCAGCCGACTTCGTCGCTGGCGCGGCATAGCAGCGCTCCCTAGTAAATGGTGCTTGCGGCTGGGATTCTGGTGACGTGATGGGAGTCATTCCACAGGATCAAAGTAGGCAATGTCTCTTGCCAGTCAACTATCGAAAGGCTGGCATGCGCGACGGAGACTTGCCAGTAGTGGTCGAGAGAGAGGCCGAAGAGATGGCAGAAATACATCCTTAGACCGCCTCCGTGCATCACGACCACGACCGTCTGTCCTTCATGCCGATGGACAATGCGGCGTAGAGCCGCTTGGGTCCGCTGGTAGAGAGCGGGGCCATTCTCGGCCCCATCCGGAGCCCAGTCCGGATCGTGCTGATGTTGCTGCCAGTCTGCGGTATTCGCCATGAGATCGGCCAGCGGTTGGCCTTCCCAGACCCCATAGCTACGCTCGCGCAAATCGCAATCTCTCACGCACGTGAGGTCGTGTGGGGAAGCGATCGCCTGCGCAGTCTCATAGCCGCGCGCAAGATCGCTGCAATAGATGCCGTCCAGAGTCTCATTCCGCAGACGTTCTCCCAGTGCTTTCGCCTGGATTGCGCCCTCCGCCGAAAGCGGGGGGTCTTGTTGGCCTTGGATGCGTCCCTGGCTATTCCACGTCGACTGACAATGGCGGACGAGGAGGAGTCTTACCATCGCAATTGCAGACCAAACTTTCTATCAATTTACAGTTTTCGACGTCGATCGAGCGGCGGGTCGACGAACTCGGCAAGGCCAAAAGCTTCTCGCGCCTCCGCGGCCACAAACAACGAACCCGTCGCACAGAGGACATCTTCGGAGCACATGCTATCCAACCCCATCGAGATAGCCTGTTCTACGCTTTCCGCCTGCGTAATCGGTACCTTGCCTGCGGCTGCCGCCGCGATAACACGAGGCTCCTGGGCGCGGGGATGCCGCGATCGGCACACGATGAGCCTCTCAATTGCCGGCACTAGGACGTCCAGCAGTTGCTTGACACTCTTGTCTTGGGTCGTCCCTAAGACACAGTGAATCCTACGCCCAGGATAGTGCTCCGCCAGGGTCTGGCGCAAATGCTTCATGGCATCGGGAGTGTGCGCGCCGTCGGCAATGACAAGAGGCCTAGCGGACAAGTGTTCAAATCGTCCCAGCCACTGCACGCTCTCAATTCCCGCGCGCACTGACGCGGACGAAAGTGGCAGTCCCTGGGCTGCAAGCTCATCTACTACGGCAAGAGCAACACTGAGATTGGTCCGCTGGTGTCGACCGCGCAGCGGAAAGCGCACTACACACTCCTCTTCCAGCACCCTAATCTTGCACGTCTGTACAGGAAATTCCCAACCGGGTTTCGCTTCGTTAGCAGTGGGGAAGGCAGACTGACCAGAATCTTCCGAATAGTCCGTTCGTGGTGAGCCTGTCGAACCATGAATGGACGACCCCTCGACAGGCTCAGAGCCTGCCCCGTACTCGTTATGAGGGTGAATGTTGGAACAAGCACGAGCCGAATAGTCAGGAGTACCTCGAGGGGTGATGGGCTCACATCGGCTCTCTTCTGCCGCTATGATCCTGGCACGCCGCTCGAGGCAGGTTTGCCGGAACACCTCTGTCACATTGGCTGGATTCGGCGCGTGCACCAGCACGCCGTTGTCCTTAACAATTCCCGCTTTCTCGCGGGCGATGGCATCAAGCGTGTCGCCAAGAATTGCGGTGTGTTCCAAGCTGATCGATGTGATCACGGAGACGTGCGGCGTAATGACATTGGTTGCGTCTAGTCTCCCGCCCAGACCGACTTCGACCACGGCCATGTCTACCGCCGCTTCGGCAAAGCAAAGGAATCCCAGGGCGGTTGCCAATTCGTACGTCGTCGGATCGCCAAGATCGGGCCGGTCCGACTTTAGCGCATCCACTGCTGGGACGATGCGTTCAACCAGCCGCGTGAACTCCTGGGAAGATACAGGCTTGTTGTTGATGCGCACACGCTCGCGAAACGTGTGCAAATGCGGCTGCGTATAGAGGCCTGTGCGAAGGCCGGCAGCGCGCAACACGGACTCAATGATCGCTGCCGTAGACCCTTTCCCCTTGCTGCCGGCGATGTGAATGCTGGGAAAGCGTTCCTGCGGATTGTTCAGGAGGCGCAGCAGCGCGCCGATGCGGTCGAGGGTAAAGCGAGGTGGAGCATTAACGCCATACCCAATGCCGCGCTCCCAGTCGACAAAGGAGTAGAGGTATTGGAGCGACTCCCCGTAATCCATTGGACTCTAGCGCTGACCCGTAGCAATGGCCATGAACTCGTTGCGTGTGCGCGGGTCTGAAAGAAAGAGGCCGCGCATTGCACTGGTAATCATGCGCGATCCAGGCTTTTGGATGCCACGCATTGCAATGCACATGTGTTCTGCCTCGACGACAACTGCCACGCCCCGGGGCTTGATCACCTTGGCAATCGTCGCCGCAGCGTCATCGGTGAGTCGTTCCTGAAGTTGCGGCCGCTTTGCCAGCGCTTCAATTACGCGCGCGAGCTTGCTCGCTCCCACGATTTGGCCGCTGGGCAGGTACCCCACGTGGGCCATTCCCCAAAAGGGAAGCAGGTGGTGCTCGCACATTGAGAAGAATTGAATGTCCTTCAGCACCACCATCCCTTCGTAGTCTTCGTGGAAACTTGCGTCTATGGCGGCAGCCGGATCTCGAGAGAGTCCCGAGAACAAGAACGCGTAGGCCTGTGCTATACGTCGGGGGGTCTCACGCAGTCCCTCACGTTCCGGATCCTCACCTATTGCCAGCAAGATTTCCTGTACCGCGCGCTCAATGCGGCGAGAATCGACTGACGTCTCCACGCTGCTTTCATCCGCCTTATGCTGGGCCGGTGTAAATTCTTGGCGCATGCGTTTCCAATCTATCGCTTACGCAAAAGCTCACTGAGTGTCCTCAAATTGCAGAACACGGGTGAGTCCCTCGTGCACAACCTTGCCGACGAGGTAGCCAATCTCCGTTGTGGGCCCGGCCCGTTGTATCCGCTCGCCTTTGCTCAAACAGGCAATAATGACACTATCAGCCGGGGTACCCGTCGCGATATTTCCCGCTTCCGTCGTAATGCGATTGTCCACTAGCGCCCGCACTTTCGCTTCGGTAGCCGTGATTGTCGCGCTTACCATAGCGCCCATGGAAAGGCTTGCGTCAGTGAGAATAATTATGTCAATTCCGCCCCCGGCATCCTGATTGCTTGGCGATGCATTGCCGGCAGAACACGGCGACGAGAGATCCGCAAAGAGCAACACCGTAATGCTCCACTTTGGCGCCGCCTCTGAAATCTGCACATAGTTATCCACGCACCCCGACGTAACAACTCCTACATACGGCTCGTGAATTTCCGCCTGAATTGCCCAATTGTGCAACTGCTGACTGGACTCCGGCAATTCCGGCGCCTCGAGCGCTGACATAGCCACAATATTTCGCGTGAGCGCAAGGTCGTCCCCAATGCTTGCGCAACCCAGCACTCGCAGGGGTGTCCTGCTGGCAACACGTACTACATTGGCAGACCGCGAGAGGGTAACACCTTCGAGCAGCATTTCGCTTTCGAAGTTACGAGTCATAGCCACTCAATCATCAATTGCATCAGCTCATGTGTGCAGCAGAAACCACAGAATGACATAGGCGGGCGGGGGTCACAACGCCATCTCCAGTATTCAATGGGCCACCTACCTTGTCAACTTACCCATCACCGGTAACACCGGGACGAATGAGGTCCTCTATTCAAGACGTGGCTGCTGCCTAGCGTAAACCAGCATTGCTAACCGAGAAACTACGCAAGCAAGACATTCACTAACTGGCGTGTCCCGGCTGACCGTACGTTAAGCTAACTCCTACGTCCGGTCTGACAGGTGAATACCGGTGTTTCGCTCCTCTAATTGCGCGTTGAACGCGAGGCGTCCCAAGACAGGGTGCGGTTTTGTCACTACAAGCCGCGATAGCAAAAATTCAGCCAACGACGTATCATTGGGACAGAACACACCTTACGCTAGATTGTGGAAACTCTAGGAGCTATGCAACGCACTTCATTCACCGAAGCCGACCTGCGCCAAGCAATCGACCAACTGCCCCGTGTGCATTTGGGGGTGCTCCCCACGCCCTTGGAAGAAGCCGCGCGCCTCTCTGACAGCCTTGGCGGGCCGCCAATCTTCTTCAAGCGCGACGACCTCACCGGGCTCGCTCTTGGCGGCAACAAGACCCGCCATCTTGAGTTCATCTTGGGTGAGGCGCTGCAGCAGGGAGCAGACACCATCATCACAGGTGCTTCGATTCAATCGAATTTCTGCCGCCAGACTGCCGCGGCCTGCGCCAAGCTTGGCCTGCGTTGCATCCTCTACCTGAATGGCGAAGAGCCAAACGCGCCTCAGGGCAACCTCCTGCTCGATCACCTGACAGGAGCGGACGTACGCCTTGTGCAGGTGAGGCAACTTCCCGACCTCATTGCGCTCTGCGAGCAGGCGGCTCTTGAAGAGCGCCAGGCGGGCCGAAAACCAATCGTCGTAGACCTCTGGCGCGGTATTGCCAGTTTGGGATCAGTCTCGTATGTCGATTGCGCGCTTGAGCTGAAGGATCAATTGGAAGAGCTTGGCTTACTGCGAGTCTCAATCTATCTTTCCTCTGCCACTGCCACACAAGGAGGTCTGGTGCTGGCGGCGCAAGCCCTTGGCCTCGATTGGCGGATCGTGGGCATTAGCCCCATTCGCACGGATCTCATACCAGCAGAGGTCGTAGCAAACCTGGCAAACGAAGCCGCCCAGCGCCTCAAGCTCGAACTGCATGTTTCTGCAGCCGACATCGAGAATCAAGAAGAGCACATTGGCCCGGGCTATGCCTTGCCCACAGAGGAGTCTCGAGAGGCTCTTGAGCTGGTAGCCGGTACGGAGGGCATCATCTTGGATCCCGTATATACTGCCAAGGCCATGGCCGGTCTCATCGACCATATCCGGGCCGGGGCGCTCGATCCGTCGCGGCCGGTCATCTTTCTGCACACCGGCGGCACGCCCGCGCTCTTTGCCTTTAACCACTGGTTTGCAGACCCGCAATAAGTCCCCTTGCATGTGAAAGGCAGCGCCTGTGTCAACACCACTCGGAGAGACTGTCACCGGCAAGAAGATTGCCGGCCTGCCCTTAGCGCCGGTAGAAAAGCGAATCAAGGCGGCGCTGTGGGATATGCTATTCTTCACCTTCGGTCTAGCTGCCGCAGCTATGCTGGCAGTGACAGCCGTGATCACGGGCGTTCTCATTCTCGGTGTGTCCGTTGGTGAAGTTACCGAGGATACCGTCTATCCCGACGCGGCAATCATCGTCCCCTTCGGTCTGGCGATCCTCATTATCGTGTTAGCGCCGTTTATCTACTTCATTCAAGTGCCTGCCGAGTATAGCGGCACTGCCGGCATGCGCCTGGTGGGCGTCCGCGCCGTCACCATCACCGGTGAATCGATGAATTGGCGGCAGGCAGCCACACGCGCGCTCGCCATGATCGCGTCAATCGCGGCGCTCTGCGCAGGGTGCTTTTGGATGTTTAAGGAGCCCAACCGCCGCACGTGGCACGACCTCGCTGCCGGGACCTTTGTGATCGAGGAAGTGTACATCCCAAAACGGCTAAACCTTGACCCCTGGGACCCGATTAAAGAAGAAGACGATTCATTCTAATTCCTGCGGTGACTTCGAATTCCGCCCAACTGTCGGGGAATCCTGATTGGCAATTCGCATGTTGCGATGTTCACAGAGGAGAATGGCATGTACGACGTAGTCTTTGAAGGTTGCACGGTCGTTGACGGCAGCGGCGGACGCGGCTTCGTGGCGGATGTGGCCGTCCAGGACGGCAAAATAGCGGCAATCGGTGCGCTGGCGCACGTAGAAGCCCAACGGAAAGTCTGTGGAGCAGGGAAGGTTCTAGCCCCGGGTTTCATTGACATCCACACCCATTCGGATCTGCCCTTGCTCGTCAATCCCCGCGCGGAGAGCAAGGTGAGACAGGGCGTGACGACTGAGGTCATTGGCAATTGTGGGTTGGGCCCGGCGCCGCTCACCCCTGATACCAGAGATGAGATTCGTGAAACCAGCACGTTTCTCGCCAAGGGCAGCGCTGAGCTTGGCTGGGACTGGCTGCGCTTTGGCGAATACCTGGACACCATTGAGAAGAACAGTGTCGCCCTGAACGTCGTGCCCCTCGTCGGTCACACGCCTCTGCGCATGGCGGCAATGGGTATGGATCGCCGTCCTGCCGAGCCTGGAGAGATCGCGCAACAGCAGCAGCTTCTGCGCGAATCGCTGGACGACGGCGCCTTCGGCATGTCCAGCGGCCTCATCTACCCACCCAGCTCGTATTCAGACACGGAAGAGCTCGTGAGCCTCGCCAACGTCGCGCATGAATATGGCGCATTGTATTTCAGCCACATTCGCGGCGAAGGCGATACGTTGCTGCGCGCCGTAGCGGAAGCCATCGAGATTGGCGAACGCGCCGATGTGTCTGTAGAAATCGCCCACCACAAAGCTACCGGCAGGAACAACTGGGGCAAAGTGCGCGATGCAACCCTGCAGAGCGAGCGCGCCCAAGACCGCAACGTAAACGTCAACTACGACGTCTATCCCTACACAGCCGGTAGCGGCGGGTTGGACCAGGTAGTGCCCAATTGGGCGAAAGAAGGCGGCACCGGAGCAATGCTGGCCCGCCTCAACGATCCGAACACCTATGCCCAGTTACGCGCAGAGGCCGACGCGGATGGTCGCGAATGGGATAGCTTCTACCTGGTTTGGATTGATACTGAGGCCTTCAAGCAATACGAGGGGCAGGACTTCGCCGCCATTGGACAGAGCCTCAAGCTACATCCGCTGGACGCCGCGTTCCATCTCATCATGGAGAGCCGGAACAAAGCCTCTATGTTGGCATTCTCGATGAGCGAAGACGACGTGGAATATATGCTCGCCCATCCCCTCGGCATGGTTGGCTCGGATGGCTCGAGCCTCGCCCCGTATGGCCCCCTCAGTCAGGGCGTGCCGCACCCCCGCAATTACGGCACCTTTCCGCGGGTTCTCCAAGTCTATGTGCGCGAGCGCAACGTGCTTACGCTGGAACAAGCTGTCCGCAAGATGTCGGGCGCGCCGGCGGAGAAGTTGGGACTCGCGGACAGGGGATTTGTTCACAGCGGCCTGGATGCGGACCTCGTGCTCTTCGATCCTGATTCCGTGACTGAGAATGCTACATTTGGCGACCCGCACCAGTACCCGAGCGGCATAGACCTGGTGATGGTAAACGGCGTTGTGGTGGTGGACAACGGTGAGCACACCGGCACATTGCCCGGCAAGGTGCTCCGCAAGAATTAGACCCGCCGCTCAATTCCCTTATATCCCAAACTCCAGTCGCTCTATCAATGGCACCGGCAAGTTGGCGATGCGCATTTTCTGCTGGGTTACTGCCACGTCATAGGGCACGCGCTGCATCTGCAATTCGCGTCTGATGGAATCATAGACCATGAATGCGGCGTGGGGATTGTAGTCACGGGGTTGACCGACGCTTCCCGGATTTACGATCATCCGCGTCCAGCCGTCTAGGGGCAGCGGTTCGTCATGCTTCAACTCTATTCTGATGACATCAGGCGACGAAGATTGGCCGGCCGCAATGAAGGCGCACGGCACATGGGTATGGCCCACCAAGCAGTAGGTTGCAGTAAAGTGTGGGAAACTCCTCTGGGCCTCTTCCGCGCGAAAGAGATACTCTACGGTAGGTGCGCGGGGACTGCCGTGGACGAGGAGGAAGTCTCCCTCCATCGCAGACTCGGGCAAGTCCAACAGGAATTGCCGCGCACCCGCGCTTAGCTGAGTTGCCGTCCATCGCGCCGCTATCGCAGCTTGAGGGTTGAAGCCCGCAGCGGACTGTTTGCAACTGGCCACCCAATCGTGATTTCCGGCCACGACCGCGTGGTCAAAGCTGCGGACAATTTCGACGCACTCATTTGGGTTCGGGCCATAGCCGACCAGGTCGCCCAAACACCAAATCCGATCGAACGGCATCGCCGCCGCAATCACGGCGTTGAGCGACTCCAGGTTTGCGTGAACGTCCGCAATGATGAGACAGCGCGAAGCAATTTTCTCCTGCTCTAAAATGTGTCGACCGCAAACCGGTCAAAGTCGGCATCGCGTTAAATGGCGTTGCGACACGCCCTGCGAAGTGCTGTAGCCATTTCAGTCGATCCCACGTACTCGGGAATCCATCCATTCTTCCTAGAGTGCACGGCCATGTCCGTGCAAGGGGCAGTCTTTAGTCCCTCAAGTCCCGTGCTCCCGCCAAGCCGATTTAGTATGACGATAGAGTCCGGATTAGACGACACTCTGCAGTCGCCTCTAGGAAAAGGGTATGAACTCGATTTCGCGGTCGATGATGTCCATCTCCAGCGCCAAGCCCAATATGTGATTCGTCACTTTGTCAATTATAGAGTTCGCATGGCGCGTATCGGTGCTCACGCAGGTTATGCCGATTACACACGATCCCCAAACGTCCTGATCCGCGACTTCGGCAACGGCCACGTTAAAGCGCGCCCGAGTGCGGTCGACAATGGACCGTACGACACGGCGTTTCTCCTTGAGGGAGTCGCTCGCGTAGAGCTGAAAGGTGAGTTGACAGGCGCCAATAATCATGCGGAAGAGCAGAGTCCCCACGGCACTCGCGTGCGGGAAGTAAATTGGAATATCGATTATAGATGACGAAGGTCGGGGTGCCCGGATTTGAACCGGGGGCCTCATGGACCCAAACCATGCGCGCTACCAGGCTGCGCCACACCCCGAAGGAACTCCCAGACACTTGATGAAGAGGACTAGAGAGGACCGCGCCTCGTGGGCCGCTCTAAGCGAATTGGCCTGTGAACATCGCTAGTAGGAAGCCCAGGATCGCCACCACTAGCGCGGACGCAATCGCTACGTACGCGCCCACGAACAGCCGCAAACGCAACTCTAGTTCTCGTAGTTCAACTTTGGTCGCCACGTCAGCAACGTCGGCCTTGGTCGCCAACGCACCGTAGCCCTCGCTGCCAACGTCTATCAGCGCCTGCGCTTGGCGCTCCGTGAAACCCGCCGCCGTAGGCGCCTGAAACGCCCGGTGGGTATCGAACACTGCCATAGTCCGTTCCCTTCACGCCTCATTGTACGCAGGCGAAAAGCTGTCGGTCAACCACGGGCTGAACGCTCATGGCGGAGTCTAGCACTACCTGCGCAACATGCTCGGCTCACACTGAGACTCACCGCAAAAGCGATGTACTGCTATTGCAATGCTGAGACACTTGGCTATGCGCGCCAAGAGATTGAATCCCACGGGCACGAACGACAAAGAAGAAGAGGCACGGACGTGTTGTCCGCGCCTCTCCGCCCCAATTCTAAGGTATTAGCCCTAGCCGCTCATTGCCGAGTCTAGTTCGGCTTGCTGGGTCTCTGCGAGCGTCTTCATTGCTTCTTCAGCAGTAATATTCTCTTCAATGATCTGTACGGACGCATCGAGGAACGCGCGCCGGTAGTCGCTGGCCGTCGCGATTGGCGGCCAGTAGGTCTCACCATACTGAGCCAGTGACAGGAAGACATCGAGATACGGCGTCATGCGGTTGTCCGCGCCGATCTTGGCGATGAGGCCTTCCTTGAACTCGCCTAATTGGGCGATCACGCACGGACCATTCAAGGTCTCATAGCCCATCTTGCCGGAGTTGTCGATGAACATCCACTTGTCAAATGCCCATGCTTCATCCGGATGTGCGGCATTGACCGGAATGGCATACATCCAGCCCTGCACCGAATTGAAGCGAATGCCTTCCTCAGCGCCCTCGATCGTGGGCGGCAGGCCGATGCCGTACGGCAGGCCCTCGGCGTTCGTATCGATGCGATTCTGCGCCCAGAACCCGGAGGAGAAGTAGGCAAGTGTGCTGAGGTACCAGCCAAACGCGGCGTTGCCGTAGCCGCCTGCTTCACCGTAGAACTCATCGACGGCCGTTTTGCCACCCTGCTTCTTGGTCAGGCTGACAAGCCAGTTGAGGGACTCAATGATGGCCGGATCGTCCGGGGTCACTTTGCCGGTATCGTAATCGTAGAACTCCCCACCAAAGAGGAAGCCAAGCCGCTCACGACTGAAGCTACGATAATTCCAGCCCATATGGGTAATCTTGCTGCCATCGTGCTGGTGGAGCTTGAGCGAGATTTCCTCAGTGTTCTCGAAGTCGGTAAGCGGGACTTCCGGATCTTCACCAAACTGGACGTACATGTCCTTATTCCAGAAGTAGACGATCCAGTCCGCGCCGCCCGGCACTGCATAAAGCTGGCCGTTGAGGGAGCTATCGTCCCACATGGCCTTGGTGAACTCTTCACGAGTGTGACCCGCCGCCTTCATATATTCATCCAGCGGACGAATGAGCTCGTTAAACATAAATGGCCCCTGGAAAACCCAATTCGTATAGTGGGTGTCCGGCGGGGTGCCTGCAGCAATAGACGCGATCAGTTTTTGCTCGATATCGCTTACAAACTGCCAGTCCAGCGCGATGCCCGTATCGGCCTCAAAAGCCGGCCCGTAGGCGCCCATAATGGTGGAATACGGCTCGCCCCACGCTGCGTTCCAAGCCACAACCGTGACCTGTTCCTTCTCCATCTCTTCAGCAGCCTTGGGCTCTTCTTTCGGAGCTTCTTCCATCTTCTCCTCGGCTGCCGGCGTTGCAGCGGCGCCGCATGCCGCGAGCACTATCGCGGCAGTACCGCCCCCGGCCATAGCGAGAAAGCTACGACGTGTTACGTCAACATCTAGTCTTGGCATTTGGCTCTCTCCTTATCGAGATGCAATGCTCCTGAAACCACTCACTACCTGAAGCGGGCCCATACAAGAAGCTCGCTTAGCTGGCGACAGATTATCACTTGTAATGCTATCTGTCAACTTGAATTGCCGGTACCAAGATGCTCCACCTTGATTGCAGATTCCGCCCTGGTAGCGGGGCCCTTTCTAAGCCACGCCGGTGGTCCCTTCGTCACCGGCCCGGAATTGAGTTGTGACTGCCAACGAAGTGGCGCCGATGCGCAAACTATTGCATGCCACACCCTTGCCACATGAGGCTCCTCACCGCGCGCGCGGCTGCTATGATATAACAATGCCACGGATATCGAGCCTGGAGGAAAGACTGTGCCGCGTGCGCTAACTATCGGCAATGGCAGCATGCTCATCAATTTCGATGAGCACTACCGTATTCGCGATCTCTACTATCCGAACGTTGGCGCCGACAATCACTTGTCAGCTCGGCCCTCACGCATTGGCGTATGGGTAGACGATCAGTTCTCCTGGCTCGGCGACGCCGGCTGGGAAGTCTCCCCTGGCTATGCTGAGTACTCCCTGGTGACCCAAGCACGGGCAGTCCACCCACTTCTCAATATCGACATTCGCTTCACGGATTGTCTGGACTTTGTGCGCAACCTGTTTCTCCGGAAGCTCCACGTCAGAAACACCTCTGACGTTGCCCGAGACATTCGGATCTACTTTCACTATGAGTGGGGTCTCGGGGGAGGTGATGTGGGAGACACGGTATTCTACCATCCTCCCACCCAGGCCTTGATCGCATACAAGGGCGAACGGTTCTTTCTGATGAACGTCATGACCGGAGACAAAGCCGGGCTCAGCGATTGGGCGACAGGCGTCTACTCTGCCGAAGGCGCTCAAGGTTCGTGGCAAGACGCTGAAGACGGCTGGCTCTCGCAGAACGCGGTATCTCGCGGCGACGTCGACTGCGTGGGCATGCTGTCCCTAGGCGAAATGTCCCCCGGTGAGGCCCGCAACGGCTACCATTGGGTGGCCGCCAACTCAAGTCTGGGCGCAGTGCTGGCAGACAATAGACTGGTTCGCTTTCGAACGCCGGATAGCTTCATCGACCGCACCCAGGAGTACTGGTCGTTTTGGGTGCGCAAGCACCGCACGCCGCAGCCGGATATCCCGCAGGACATTTGGGACCTTTACCATCGGAGCCTGCTGACCCTGCGCACACAGGTGGACAATACCGGCGCTATCATTGCGGGAAACGATCCTGATATCGCCCGTGAAACCGGAGATACGTATAGTTACCTCTTCCCACGAGTCGGTGCGCTTGCCGCAGTAGCATTGGATCGTGCAGGGTACACGGATCTCACGCGCCAATTCTATACCTTCTGCCGCCAACTTCCCTCGCCAGATGGGTTTCTCTTCTCGAAGTACACCCCGTTTGGCGCGGTTGGCAGCCTCAACCACCCCTGGGTGGATCCCGATGGCAAAGAGACCCTTCCTGTGGCGGCTGACAATACGGCGATCCTGCTCTGGGCGCTCGGCGAGCACTTTGGTCTCGACCGCGACTTCGATTTCGTGCGATCAGTCTACACCGACCTCGTACAACCGGCGCTTGACTTCCTTCTGAGCCATCGCAATCCAGATAACGGACTGCCGCTGCCTTCGTTCGATCTGTGGGAAGAGACCTACGGCATGCACGCGTACACACTGGCAGCCACCTGGGCCGGCCTGCGCGCGGCCTGTACGTTCACCGCCGCCTTCGGACAACCGGAACTCACATGCGCCGCGCAGGAAGCTGCGACCCAGATTCGACGCCATTTTGACTCCTTGTTCTACGATAAGGAGACCGGACGCTACGTCACTCGCCTCCGCATCTTTGGAACGCGGGAGCCGATACCGGATTCTACAATTGATGCGAGCGTCGCCGGTCTCTTCCTATTCGGTATGATTTCGCCCGACGATGAGCGCATGCAGCGTACCATGGCAACCGTGCGCCAGCAGCTTTGGTGCCACACGGAGGTTGGCGGCCTTGCGCGATCTGAGAACGATCGTTTCCTACAAGTCAGCACGGACATTGGCAACGTGCCGGGCAATCCCTGGGCAGTTACCACGATGTGGCTCTGCCGCTGGCATATCGCCCGCGCCCAGTGCCTGGATGACTTGAAGCCCGCGGAAGAACTCCTCAGGTGGGCGCATCGCCATGCTCTGTCAACGGGTATGCTTGCCGAACAATTCCACCCGTATACGCATGCTCCAATTTCTGTAAACCCATACACATGGAGTCACGCCGAGTTCTTGCTGGCAGTGCAAGCGTACATCCAGCGAGGCAAAGAGTTTGCAGACCGCGCGTAGGCGGCTGCGCGAGAAGGTCCTACCGCGATGTGGGGAAGAGAGTTACTCGCTAGCGACCGGCGCGAGGCGAATGTTGAAGTGAGCGACCTCAGTTGTGATGGGCGTGGCCCCGCTCACGATAAGGACAGCGCTTTGCAGATCTTGGCCGAAGCTATCAAGGAAGAATGAGATGTCTCTTTCCTCTTGACCTTGCAGCATAACGCGCTCGACTGTCGGGAAGCCGTCCACGTAGCGTACGAGTTGCACAATGTAGTACTGCGGCAGGACCCCGTCGGTACGAAAGAAACCTCTCGCCTCCCAATCGCCATCCGTCTCGGCATCGTCGCCAAACTCGATACCGCTAATCGAGAAATCGTCTACCAGAATGCCCACACTGTTGATCGCATCATCCGTCACATACTCGAAGCGCAAGAGAATCTGCTTACCAGCGTAGTCAGCAAGGCTGACTTCCTCTTCGATCCAGCGCGCGATGTCCCCACCACCGCTCTTTCCCGTGAATCCGTGGCCGAGATTGTTGCCATTTGGGTTCTCAGTCGTTGTGCTCGTGCCGGGCAGAGTCGTCCACGTCACGCCGCCATCGCTCGAAGCTGCGACGTAGGCATAGTCAAAGTCTGATTCGATGTCGTACCACGTGCTAAAGCGAAGAATCGCAGAATCGGCATCCCGTAGATCTACCTCTCGCGTGAGAGATGTGGCTGCCATGTCAGAACGATTGCCCCACCAAACGTGCGTACCGCTGGGAGCGGAAGTTGGGAAGAGCCGAACCTGCGACGCGCCTAAGAAGTCCAGCGTATAGTTGCCCTGCGGCATGCGAAGATCGATATACTGGACGCCAAACTGCTTTACCGATAAGTTCTCTTCGAAGGTCTGCCGGCGTACTATCTCTTGGGGACGCATGCGGGGCAGGCGCACGTCGTAGTAGTAGGCGCCATTGTCAGGTCGTTCGTCATCTATGTAGTTCGCCGCAGTCCAGTCCGCGAACACGTCGTAGAAGTCCACGGCGTATCCTTCTGTTGCCAGATAGGCGTCGATTGTAGCCTGGCCGCGCGCGGGCAGAGCAATGAGGGTTTTTAGCTCCCGATAGCCGCCATAGTGTTGCGCAAAGTAATCCATGAAGAGGTATGCCGCTGCGTAGTGGGGCAAGGCTCCTCGTGGATCATCGCTCCAATGCGTAAGCTGCACGTCTGAGTCTCTTGCATACCAGGACGCAATATCACCCAGGCTATAGCCGCACAATTCCGACGCAACCATGGCAGCACCTTCGTTGAGCCAGGTCTCCTGGGTTGGATTCTTGTTCCAATGCACCATGTGTTGGAATTCATGACAAAGTGTGGACAGGTAGAATTCGGTTCCAGGACCGTACTCGACTCTATCCACATTTATGTAAAACATCTCTCGTTCGTTGCTGAACGGATTCACTTCGCTCGGAAACTCGTCGGCTGAAGAATAGTAGCCGCCCACGCCGGGTATGCGGGCATTGAGAATAGTAATTCTCGGATCATTGTCTACGCCCGGGCTCCATTCCTCTCCGTAATACCTGCGTATCCTCGGATAGATGGTGTCCTCAAACTCGCGAATCGTCTTGTCGATTCCGGACTGTGGCAGGTCCAACCCTACTTCTACATACATGTAGAGGTGCTCTGATTTCCCGCGCAGTTCGGCCTCGATCTGGTAATAAGTACTGTTTTCATCGTCCGCAACCCAAAACCTCTGCACGGTACCCAAAGCATAGTTGGGCCGCTCGGCATTCACCACTCGGTCGACATTGTCGGATATGCCTTTATAGCGCTTGCCAAGGTCGAATAGGTCTCGTTGGGGCTTTTCCGTCGCAAGGAGACGTTGGAGTGTCTGCTCGGCCTGTGGGGATGAATCCTGCGGCCCGAAGGAATCTGCAGGACGCTCCTCGCCGGCTGGGAGTTTGGTCTCAGGCAGCAGCTCCCCAAGGTCCGGTGCGACCTGGGAACATGACGTTATGACGAAGATTGTGACAGCGAGAAGGGAGAACAACAAGCCTACCGGAAGGCGGCTCATCCAAGCCTGCAGCAGTCCGTGAGACCTAAGTTTTCTCATCGGAATCAGGCTTTGAATCCGGGCGCGTCCCGGCAAGTTGGGCGTATCGCTGCGTCGTGCTGATGCTGGTATGACCAAGCATCGAGCGGACATGCTGCAGAGGCACGCTGCCCTCAATTGCATGGGCAGCAAACGTATGGCGCAGGGTCTGCGGGGTGACCTCTGGTAAGCGAGCAGCGCGAGCATACCCCTTCAATATGAGCCAAAAGCCCTGACGCGTGAGCCGTTGACCGCGATGATTGAGAAAAAGCGCCTCGCCAGAACGCGATGTCTGCAACTGCGGCCGGCTCTCTGCGAGGTAATGCCCTATCGCAGCCAAGCACGCCTCGTCTATAGGAACAACTGACTGCTTATTGCGTGCGCGCAGCACGAGACGTTGACTTTCATCAACTACGTCGCCTATATCTATTCCAAGCGCCTCAGTGATGCGTATGCCGGTACTGTACAGCAACCGCAGAATGCTCTGATCGCGGAGGGCTTCCGGCGTGGACTTTTCTTCAGCAGCGGCGAAGAGCGCCCGTACTTGAGCGTGTGTGAGAACTGTTGGCACCATGCGCTCCACGTGGGTGCTGCCAAGATCCTTCGTCGGATCTTCCGTTACGATGCCCTGCTCGCCAAGGTAGCGGTAAAAGGAACGCACCGCGGCAACCTTCCGGGCACGCGTGGATGCGCTGTAGCCTCGGTCCAAGAGGTCCCGTGCAAATGCCCCAATGCTGTTGGGGTCTACTTCCCAATTGCTCACGCCCTGTGCGCGAAGAAATTTAGTCAATTGATTCAAGTCGTTCTTATAAGCCGCCTGAGTATTGGCTGACAATTCTCGCTGTTGAGTTATGTAGATTAGAAAATTAGAGACCGATTCTTCCATCACTTTCCTCAAATCAGACCGAGTTGAAACATGGCAAACCCCCAACTGCGCTACTAAGAGCGCGGCACAGCCGCAGCTATCCTGCGCCGGTTCGCCAACCAATATCTGGACGTACTGCGCTCGCCGAATACAGAGCGCTGCCAGAGTACCGAAGCACCACCTCTTCGGAGAGTACGCTAAGCCGCATTATACATGCGACCAAAGCTATGGGCTACCCCACATCCTCAGGCCAGCCGTGCTCGCCCACCAACGGAACGAAGCGTACAGCGCCAAGATCACGCCGCTTAACATCGTCTCCCTGATTCTCCAACAGCAGAAGCGTCTGCTTTTCGCGATCACCGACCGGAATTACACACCTCCCGCCTTGGGTGAGTTGATTGAGTAACGGTTCTGGGGCGCTTGGAGCTGCCGCGGACACGATTATGGCATCATACGGCGCACTATCCGGCCATCCCATCGTGCCGTCCGCGACGAAAATGTCACAGTTGTCGCAACCCAGGTCACAGAGGCGCCGCTCTGCAACGAGCGCAAGCTCCGCAAATCGTTCGACAGAGACCACGCTGCGAGCCAAACAGCAAAGGATCGCAGTTTGGTATCCGGAACCGGTGCCGATTTCGAGCACATGCTCCTTACCCGTCAGCGAAAGCGCTTCAGTCATAAGGGCAACCACGTAGGGTTGCGATATTGTCTGCCCTTCGCCAATGGGCAGTGGGGTATCCTGATAGGCATCATGGCGCAGGCAGTCGTCTACGAAGTCCTCGCGTGGAATTTGCCCAATCGCATTGAGGATACGGGTATCCCGAATCCCTTTCCTGCGCAGTGAGGAGGCCAAACGGACCCGCTGCAGTGTGGAAGAGTCTGCCGCACTTTCCCGCCCATCCACGATTAACCCTTCTTGTACGTCACCTCTTCTCCCGTCCCTATGGGCACCAGCACACTCACGCAGTTCGGATGGTTCCGCACCTTGCTAAAGTACTCTTCCAGATATTCACCATGAGAGACTGCGTTATCGGCCACAATGACGCCTCCCGGGGAGAGTCGGGGGTAGATCAGATCAAAGTAGGCCGCATAGTCTTCTTTGGCCGCATCGAGAAAGACAAGATCATACGGCCCTGCGAGAGATGCCAAAGTCTGCTTGCCGTCACCCTGTATCACGGTGATTACATCCGCCAAGCCTGCCTTGGCAAAGTTTGCCTCAGCCACGGCTATTTTCTCGGATTCGAGTTCTAGCGTAGTGATGCGGGCGCCAACTTCACGCGCGGCCAGCCCAATCCAGATAGTGGAATACCCGTGAAACATGCCGATTTCCAGGATGCGCTTGGGTTTTGCCACTTGAACCAGCACGTGGAGAAACCTGCCCGTATCAGGGGGTACGCTGATACGCACTTGGCCCCACTCTTCCGGCCGATCTGCTAGTGCCTGCAGTATGTCGGCGTCTGCCATCGTCTCCACGGCGTCCTCCTCGTGCATGTCACGTTATGTCTCATTCGGCCATTTACTTGTCTGCAGGTGTCTGATTCTCAAGCGTTACTTGCGCCGCGGCAATGCGGGCCACCGGGACACGGTAAGGTGAACACGACACGTAGTCTAGACCGACGCCATGGCAGAAATAGATGGAACTGGGATCGCCGCCATGCTCCCCGCAGATGCCTACTTCAAGGCCTGGACGCGACTTTCTCCCTTCTGCCACCGCAATCGAAACCAGCCGGCCCACGCCATCCCGGTCGAGTACTTGGAAAGGATTCTCCGGCAGGATTGCGTTCTCCACATAGTTCAGCAGAAACTTCCCTTCCGCATCATCGCGGGAATAACCATAGGTAGTTTGGGTCAGGTCATTGGTACCGAAACTAAAGAACTCCGCATGTTCCGCAATCTCGGAGGCCGTCAATGCAGCACGCGGCACCTCGATCATGGTGCCGAATTTGTATGCCACACTGTCGCCCTGCTCCTGTTCGACCTTTTGCACAATGCGCTCAAGGTCCCGCTGCAGCACGCCGAGTTCATTCGCGTGGCTGACAAGCGGAATCATGATCTCCGGGTGGGGATCGCCGCCCTCTTGCTTGATCGCAAGCGCCGCTTCCAGGATCGCGCGTACCTGCATTTCGTAGATTTCGGGATACTCAAGACCCAGCCGGCACCCGCGCAAGCCAAGCATGGGGTTAGCCTCACGCAGCGACGCGACGTTTTCCAAGAGCGCCTGCCGCTCCTTAAGCCGTTGGGGATCCTGAGCCGTCGCGCGCAATGTGGCCACTTCCTCCAGCAATTCCGCGTAGTCGGGCAAGAATTCATGGAGGGGCGGGTCGAGCAGGCGAATGACAACCGGCAGACCATCCATGGCACGCAAGATGCCCTCGAAGTCACCGCGCTGAATGGGCAACAGCTTGTCCAAAGCGGCTTGGCGCTCACTTGAACTGCTTGCCAAGATCATCCGCTGCACGACGGGTAACCGCTCTTCCTCAAAGAACATGTGCTCCGTGCGGCACAACCCGATGCCTTGCGCGCCGTAGGTGCGTGCCAGCGCGGCGTCGCGGGGGTAATCTGCATTGGCCCACACTTCCAGACGTCGAATCGCATCCGCCCAACGCAGCAACTCGCTCATTTCCGGCGTGATTTCGGGTTGAATCAAGGAAACTTCTCCCAGAATGACTTCGCCGGTGCTGCCGTTGAGCGAAATGGAGTCCCGTTTCTTGATGGTCACATCACCCGCAGTAAAGCACTCGTTTTCCATGTCGATCCGAATTTCATCGCAGCCAGCAACGCAGGGCTTGCCCAAGCCACGGGCAACTACGGCCGCATGGCTAGTAGCGCCGCCGCGCGCCGTCAAGATTCCTTGTGAAGCAATCATGCCGTGCACGTCATCGGGACTCGTCTCAGGACGCACCAAGATCACGCTGTGCCCTTGCCGGGCTACGGATTCCGCCTCATCGGGGTCAAAAAACGCCATTCCAACCGCGGCCCCCGGCGAGGCATTGAGACCCTTGGCAATCACGCTTACTTCGGCATTGGGATCGATCCGCGGGTGGAGCAGGTGGTCGATCTGTTCCGGTTCCACCCGGGCGATTGCCTCTTCCTTTGTAATAAGCCCCTCATTGAACATATCTACCGCAATTCTTACGGCCGCACTCGCGGTACGCTTGCCTGTGCGAGTCTGGAGCATGTAGAGCGTGCCGCGCTCGACGGTGAACTCCATGTCCTGCATTTCGCGATAGTGATTCTCGAGTCGCCGGGCGATCTCCGAGAACTCGTCGTATATGTCCGGCCAAACTTCTTGCAGCTTGGCAATCGGCAGCGGCGTTCGCACACCGGCGACCACATCCTCGCCCTGGGCATCCTCCAGAAACTCGCCAAAGAGCGCCGGATCGCCGGTAGAAGGATTGCGCGTAAAGGCCACACCGGTGCCCGAATCACTCCCCATGTTGCCAAAGACCATAGCCTGAACGTTCACGGCCGTGCCGAGGGAGTGGGGTATCCGATGAAAATTCCGATAGTCTATAGCGCGCCGGTTATTCCATGAAGCGAAGACAGCCTCGATCGCGCCATGCAACTGGCCCAGTGGATCGCTGGGAAAAGCCTTTGCGGTCTCGCTCTCTACAATGTCCTTGAATCGCCGCACTGCATCTTGCAGGTGAGCGACCGTAAGGTCTACGTCTTGCTCAATGCCAGCTTCGTGCTTTATGGCCTCTAATGCGTGCTCAAAGCGATCTTTATCAACTTCAAGGACGACGTTGCCGTACATTTGCACAAAGCGTCGGTAGGAGTCCCACGCAAAGCGCTCGTTCTGAGTCTGCGCAATCACGCCTTGCAACGTGTCGTCATTCAGACCCAAATTGAGAATCGTATCCATCATGCCGGGCATGCTGAATTTCGCCCCGGAGCGGACGGAGACCAGCAAGGGGTTCTCTACGTCACCAAGCCGCTTGCCGGTCTTTTCTTCCAAGTCCTGGAGCGCTTCCAACGCCTGGTCCCACATGCCAATTGGGAATTGCTCACCCGACTCGTAGAACGCGTTGCAGGCTTCCGTAGTAACGACAAATCCTGGAGGCACCGGGAGGCCGGCGCGCATCATCTCGGCGCAATTTGCGCCCTTGCCGCCCAGCAGGTCACGCATAGACGCGTCACCGTCTTCAAATCGGTACACCCATTTATGCTGTGTGTCCACGTCCTTCGCTGCGACTGCCTCTTTTGCCATACTCGCGCATACCTCCAAATTGTGGTAACCGGATGGTGTACCCAAAATACTTAGTGCAAATCTACGGTGAAACCCACGGGCATTATAGCATGCCTACGACCACGCCCCGCGTGCAATGAACTAAGGCGGAAGGCCACGGCACCCCGACCAAACCCGCGCGGCTTCGTCCTTTACTTCCTGACTCTACAACGTGAAATTGTACGGAAGTATCACTGTTTGGGTACCCTAACGAACGCCCCTTGCTTTGCCTTCAGATGAGCTGCAAGAGGACACCAGCTTGCTTGCCGACAGAGATTGGTTGCACAAAAGAATCCGTCACGCTGGCAACTCCCATGTGTCGCCCCATCCTCACTCAAGGTTGATGCTGTCACGCAATTCTGGGGCATGGTACGATTGAAGCGTCAGGGAACAATTCGGCTAGATCGATTCTGGGCTTTGGGGCCGGACGTTTAGCAGGGACCCTTGCAGAATTTCTACTAAGAACGGAACTGACCGTGAGTGAATTTGTCCTGAGAGTCAAAAGCAAGCAATTAATCTGGCCGCTGCTCCTCGCAGCATCAATCATCATTAGCGACCAGATAACCAAGGCCTTCATCGTTGAATGGTTGAAACCGCAAGGCACCGTGTCGATCATCGGCGATCTGCTACGGCTAACATATGTCACGAATTCCGGCGTTGCCTTCGGCATGCTCACGGGAATGCCCTATGTCCTGACTGTCCCCATCGTAATTCTCATTGGGGTCATTGCCTTCTATTTGGTCAAGACTTTGGGCCAATCTTTCCTGCTCACGTTGGCGCTTTCCCTGGAGCTTGGCGGCGCTCTTGGGAACTTGATCGACCGTATTCGCTTAGGCTATGTGGTCGATTTTGTAAAACTGCCCTACTGGCCCGCCTTTAACGTTGCCGACAGTTGCGTAGTCATCGGCGCCATTGGACTTGCGTTTGTCCTCCTGTGGCAAGACCGGCAGCCACGTAGCGAAGAGCCGGATTCATCGCTCTCTTGATTCGTCAGAAGGTGTTCACCAAGCGATGCCGACGTTACTCTTGACGCCGACGTGTGGTGATGAGGGCAAGCGCCTCGACGTCTACATTGCCGCTGCTGAACCCGAACTCAGCCGCTCGCAAGTGAAGCGGCTGATTGAAGCAAACCGCGTGGGCATCGCCGGGCAAGCAGTCGGCCCTTCTACAAAGGTGCATGCCGGCAGCGTAATCCAGGTTGAGTTGCCTGAAGCCTGCGAGCCGGTTCTCAGCGCCGAACCGCTCACGGTGCCAATTTTGCACTGTGACGCGGACATAGTCGTAGTCAACAAACCGGCGGGACTGGTCGTACATCCTGGCGCCGGGCAATCTAAACACACGCTCGTCAATCAACTCATCGGCCGCTTCCCGGAACTCTTAAGTGTCGGCAACAATCTTCGTCCAGGCATCGTGCATCGACTGGACAAAGATACTTCCGGCGTAATGGTAGTTGCCCGCAGTCCTGACGCCTATGCAGGTCTCGTGGCGCAGTTCACCGCAAGATCAATCGACAAAACGTATGTCGCATTAGTGGAGGGCACTCCCGCTGTCGAGCGGGGTGTCATCAATGCGCCGGTAGGACGTCATCCAACCCGGCGGACAGCCATGGGCGTTATACGGGATGGCAAGACTGCCACCACCCACTTCACCGTGGTTGAGTCATTGGGTCCGCGTTCGCTCCTCGAAATAGTCCCTGCTACCGGGCGCACCCACCAAATTCGCGTGCACCTGTCAGCCGCAGGGATCCCTGTTGCGGGAGACCCTAAGTATGGGCATAGGTCTACGTTGCCCGGTTTGCGCCGTACTTTCTTGCACGCGCGAACGCTGGGATTTGCGCATCCGGCAACAGGTGCGCGGGTGCAATTTGAGGCGCCGCTGGCGAGCGAATTAACTGACGTTCTGCGGCAACTCGGCAGCGCCTGGATCGAGCAGGAATTGGTTGACCCTACGTAGCAAAGACCCTACGATAAGAAGTCGCTAAGCAGAAAATCACAGTCTCGCTCAAGACTATCCAATTATGTACGCACACATTACAGGCTGGGGCAAGGCGCTGCCGAAACGGCGTCTCACCAACGCAGACATTGAAAAAATGGTGGAAACGGCGGACGAGTGGATCGTTAGCCGCACGGGCATTAGCGAGCGGCGCATAGTTTCTGCCGGTGAAACTACCGACTCGCTGGGCGCCGAGGCCGCCCACGAAGCGCTTGCACGGGCGAACGTCACTGCCGCCGACGTAGATATAGTAATCGCCGCGAGCTGCACGCCTGAGTCTCTCTTTCCCAGTATCGCCAACCGCGTTCAGGAGCGACTAGGGCTTAATCGTGCCGCCGCGCTTGATCTCAATCAGGCGTGTGCGGGGTTCATCCATGGGCTCGCCGTTGCGCAGGGGTTTGTTGCCTCAGGCCAGTACCGCACTATCCTCGTTATCGGCTCGGAAGTCCTCACTCGCCACGTGGACTGGACAGATCGCACAACCTGCGTGCTCTTTGGCGATGCCGCCGGCGCTGTCGTAGTGCAGGCGTCAAATGAACCCGGAGGGCCCCTGGCTTTCGATTTAGGCTCTAACGGCGCGGGGGGTGATCTTCTTACGCTGCCGACTGACGGAAAGCTATCCATGAATGGACGAGAAGTGTACCGCTTCGCCGTAACCGCGATGACTACGTCACTGGCTACCGCCGTTGAGAAAGCCGATTTGACGCTAGACCAGATCGATCTCCTGATTCCCCACCAAGCCAATATCCGTATCATTCAATCCGCCGCCCAAACGCTCGGACTACCAATGAGAAGGGTGTTCACCAACGTAGCAAAGTACGGCAATACGTCAGCCGCATCGATTCCGGTAGCGCTCTGCGAAGCCATTGAAGAGGGGCGCATCAAACTCGGTGACACCATCGCCATGGTCGCATTCGGCGCGGGCCTCGCGTGGGGCGCGACCGTCCTGCGCTGGACCAGCCCGGTCAAGGGGACCTAGGAGATTTCCAAATCGAATTCGAAGGCCGCAATTCTGCCACCGGCACTTTGCTCAATTGAGAGTCCCTACCACCGAGCAGAGCAGCCAAAAGGCTACCCGGGTTGTATCTCCCAAAAGTCCTCTCCCAACGCGTCATAGGGCAAGCGGCGCTCGTCCGGGTCTTTGGCATCGAACTGCTGATTCACGAAATAGAAGAGAAAGACGTCGTCAGTTCCGAGGTTGGCTGCTCCGTGCGCCACGCCGCGGGGAATGTAGAGGAGTTGACTGCGACCCCTCCCGAGGACGAACCGCATCGTGTTGCCGGAAGTTGCAGAACCCTCGCGCACATCCCACAATCCAACCAACAACGCCTGGGATGGGGGCACAAACCATAGGTCTTCTTGATTGAAGTGCAAGTGCCATGCCTTGATTGCCCCTGCAGCCATTGAGGAACAGTTGACTTGCCGTACCTCGAAGTCTGCAAGGCCCGCTATCGCTCCGCAATCCAAACGTCCAAGTTCAGAGAACGTGCCGCCGTCTTCAGCAAACGTTGGCAACGGCAGGAATAGGACGCCGTCGATCTGAGACTTGGCGCCATACTCCTGACGAGAGACTTGCGCACGGACTCTCTCCTGAATGTCGCGCGAACTTAGCGGCGCTTTTCCTGCCATTCTTGTTTCTCTTGTAATTCGTAGTGAGTTCTATGCTTGCACGAATTTATCGGGGCGTCGCAGAAGTTGATTCCGACCTACGTACACCGGTGCGATCACCCAATTCGCTATGTCATTCCGTTTGTAGCCAAATCCGTGTGGTTGTCCGCAGGTATCGTGAATGATACGATGCCGTCCAGGCGTTTCGCAACCCTTCAATTTTGCGCCTCCCAAGCGATGAATTAGCAGCCTCGTTCCTTAGCCCACCTACCTTACACCTCAGAGGCGCCAAGTACGGAAACTGGATTGCTCAGTGTCAACCATCTCCCCGGACTACTCGGAAAACCGCCCAAACTTCCTCATAATTACAACCGATCAGCACAACCCCACCTGCCTTGGATATGCCGGCCATCCTGTTGTACGGACGCCGCACATAGACGCTCTGGCAGCAAGCGGTATGATCTTTTCCCGCGCCTACGTTTCGAATCCGCTTTGCACGCCATCGCGAGTGACGCTCTTTACCGGGCTTACGACTCGGGGACATCGCGTGCGCATGAACGGCATTCCGCTCAGCTACAACGTGCCCACCATGCCGGAAGCGCTGCGAAAGGCCGGCTATCAGACACACTACGCCGGCAAGCCCCATCTGCGCACAAGCCACACACCGGCAGGCATGCCACTGGATCAGGTAGACCCGCATGAGTTCCCAGAAGCGCGGGATATGTGGCGCTCCGGACGCATATCGAAGCTTCCCACTCCCTATTACGGCTTTGAAGAGGTTCGATTCGTAAACGGTCATGGGCATGGATCCTGGGGCGAGTACGTGAACTGGCTCGACCGTGAGCACCCGGGCCAGGCCCACCTCTTCCACGAAAGGACGACGCTCGTACCGCCAAGTCCGGCTGCAGACTACTATTCCATGTCCTATAAGTGGGCATTGCCCGCCGAACTGCATCCGATGACGTGGACATGTGAACGCACGATTGAGTACCTCAATCGCTACGGGCAGGCAAAGCAAGCGCAAACGCTGTCACATGACCGATCGCCCAAGCCATTCTTGCTCTGGTGTTCGATTGCCGATCCCCATGTGCCGCTGGCGCCGCCGGAGCCCTACTGCTATCGCTACAGTCCAGAAATGGTACCGCCACCTAAACGGCGCGTCGGCGAGTTTGAAGACCTGCCGCCGCACATCGCCCGCATCTACGCACGGCCCACGAAAGGCAGCGACATTGACCCGCATCGCAATGAATGTGCGGCCCATTACTACGGTCTCATCGAGATGATCGACGACAACGTGGGTGCAGTCCTAAGCGCACTGAGAGAGAACGGACTGGACCAGGACACGGTTGTCGTATTTGCCGCGGACCACGGAGAGGCGCTGGGTGACCATGGCATGTGGGGCAAAGGACCCTACCATTACGACAGCGTTATTCGGGTACCGCTTATCTTAAGTTGGCCGGGGCACATTGCAGCGGGTGCAACTCACGATGGTGTGGTCAGTCTGCTCGACTTTGCCCCGACCCTGCTCGACATTGCAGGCGTCCCAATCCCAGAAGGCCCTGCGCCGCCACAGCTTGTGGGAACACCGCAGTTGCCGCCGTGGCCCGGACGGAGCTTGCTGCCAGTCGCGAAAGGCGCAGATAGCGGCTCGGCTAGCGGTGCTCTCGTCGAGGACGACCAAGATGATCTCGGCTTTCGTTTACGGACGCTCGTCACCGATCGCTACCGGCTAACGGCATATTCAGGACAGACTTACGGCGAGCTCTTCGATTTGCAGGAAGACCCGGACGAAGTCCACAACCTTTGGGACGACCCAAGGCATGCCGGGGTGCGAGACGAGCTGCGAATCGCGCTTCTGGACAGGCTCATCTCAACCGACCACGCGCTTCTCCGCCGCATGGGAGTCTCATGACCGGTTTTGAATCAGGAGAGACCCCCATGGCTTGAGACTCGTCTCTCCAGTCCGAGGCGAGATTGCGTTGCCACTGGCGGCGCGCGGGAGCTCGAGTACTTTGGCAGATCGTGCATCTTGGATTTCCAGCTCTGAATCTGTCCAGCCACTTTCCAAATCACCAGGCCCGCACGTCGCTGGGGGAGCGGCACGTGTTAGAATGCCAGCGGACCGCAAACTCTTGAGTGGAATGCCCTGCCGGTCAGCGGGGACCGGCGCATTCCAGTCGTTGGCAGAACTGCCACTCTGTTCAGTCGCTCTGTTGACAGAGGTGGGTGCAAGTGATACACTCTATTTTTGCGTGTAATGTGGCTTAAGAACCCATGAATTGGTAGGTTCAAACCGTGCCGACAACCAATCAGCTCGTACGCAAGGGGCGAAAGACCAAAACGTTCAAAGGCAAGTCTCCGGACTTGCATTGGAACTTCAACGCTCTTAAGAATCGGTCTGTTCGCACTGATGGATCGCCACAAAAGCGCGGTGTTTGCATTTCGGTGCGTACACTGACGCCAAGGAAGCCGAATTCCGCGCTGCGTAAGGTGGCGCGCGTGCGGTTGACCAACGGCAGGGAAGTAACGGCATACATCCCAGGCGAGGGCCACAATCTGCAGGAGCATTCGGTGGTTCTTATTCGGGGCGGGCGTGTAAAGGACGTACCAGGTGTTCGCTACCACATTGTACGTGGCACTTTGGACGCTGAAGGCGTTTACACACACGCAGGTGCGCCCCAGGACCGCAATAAGAGTCGCTCCAAGTACGGGACAAGACGCTCAAGACCGGTTACGGGGGCCGGTGCCTCCTAGGCAAACTCCCGCTGAGTATGTAACGCAACGATTAAGTTTCTTGCAGCTGTTGTTGGCATCGACATCGAAGCTGACAACGCTGCTGTGCGTAAGGGGCAATTGAGAATGCCACGGCGAGAAAGAGTGACAAAGCGGAAGATTCCGCCGGACCCAAAGTTTCGCAGTGTTACGTTGCAGCAGTTTATAAATAAGCTGATGCAGTGCGGCAAGAAGAGTACGACGGAGAGGTTTGTGTATCACGCCTTCGATATCATCGAATCGCGTACCGGCCGTTCCGGTCTGGATATATTCGATCTAGCGGTGCGTAATGTTACGCCCCTGGTCGAAGTACGACCGCGCCGCGTCGGCGGAGCCACGTACCAGGTTCCGATGGAGATACCTAGCGGTCGGCGGCTCTCTTTGGCACTGCGGTGGATCGTGCGGTATTCTCGCGAGCGTCGGGGACCAAGCATGGCAATCAAGCTTGCGGAGGAACTCATCGACGCTGCCGACGGCCAGGGCGCGTCTATTCGACGCCGCGATGAAACGCATCGCATGGCAGAGGCCAACAAGGCATTCTCGCATTACCGCTGGTAAGCGTGAGATTTCCGGTGAATAAAACGATAGTTGTAGAAGAATACAACCTTAGCGAGGCACCAAGAACTTAGCGCATGGAACGTCAATTCCCAATAGAGAAATACCGTAATATCGGCATCATTGCCCACATTGACGCCGGAAAGACCACCACCACCGAGCGGGTGCTCTTCTACTCAGGGCGTATTCATCGCATGGGCGAGGTGCATGAAGGTACCACGGCCATGGACTTCATGGTGCAGGAGCGGGAACGCGGCATTACGATTACAGCCGCGGCCACGACTTCCATGTGGCGCGACCATCGCGTTAACATCATCGATACGCCTGGGCACGTCGACTTTACCGCCGAGGTAGAGCGCTCATTGCGGGTTCTTGACGGCGGTGTTGTGGTGTTTGACGCGGTATCGGGGGTTGAAGCGCAATCGGAAACTGTGTGGCGTCAGGCAGATCGCTATGGAGTGCCGCGCATCTGTTTTATAAATAAGATGGATCGCATCGGCGCCGACTTTTGGAATTGCATAGAGATGATTCGCGATCGGCTGAAAGCACAGCCGGTACCTATCCAGATTCCGATTGGCGCGGAGGATTCTTTCGTCGGGATGATCGACCTGTTTTCCATGAAAGCTGTCACGTTTTCAGACGAACTCGGGGCAAAGCCCACCATCATGGAAATTCCGGATGAACTCCTCACTGAAGCCGAGCAGCGCAGGCACGAAATGATCGAGGCGATCGCTGAGCAGGATGAGGAACTCTTACTGAAGTATCTCAACGACGAGGAGATGTCAGTCGAAGAGCTGAAGTCTGCTTTGCGCCGGGCAACGTGCCGTGTCGCGCTTGTGCCCGTTCTGTGCGGCGCCGCGCTCCGCAACAAAGGCGTGCAGCCATTGCTCGACGCCGTGGTAGATTACTTGCCGTCTCCAACTGAGGTGCCGCCAATTCAAGGCTTGGCGCCGCATTCCGGTTTGGAAGAATCGCGGCCCTCCAGCGATGACGCTCCTTTTGCGGCTTTGGCGTTCAAGGTAGTTACCGATCCATTTAGCGGGAGGCTGGTTTACCTGCGCGTTTACTCAGGCACGGCAGACGCCGGAGCGCAGATGCTCAATGCGAGCCAGGACCGTCGTGAGCGGCTTGGGCGTCTCCTCTTTATGCATGCGGACAAACGAGAAGATGTATCAGCCATCTTTGCCGGTGATATTGTGGCCGCCGTTGGACTTAAGAATACTTTTACAGGCGACACCCTCTGCCAAATAGACCATCCAATTACCTTTGAATCCATCCGCTTCCCGGATCCTGTGCTGCATATGGCAATTGAACCCAAGAGCCGCCTCGATGAAGATAAGCTTTCCACGGCGCTGCGCCGCCTTTCCGAAGAGGACCCGACGTTTCGTGCCGGACAAGATCCGCAAACCGGGGAAACTATCATTGGTGGCATGGGCGAATTGCACTTGGAAGTCATCGCAGATCGGCTGCTGCGGGAGTTCAATGTCGAGGCTTCGCTCGGCGCCCCTCAAGTGGCGTACAAAGAGACAGTTCAAAACTCTGTCGAGCAAGAAGGGCGTTTCATTAGACAGACCGGCGGCAGAGGCCAGTACGGCCACGTCTGGCTACGGATTGAGCCGCTAGAGAGCGGCGCCGGCATTCAAATTGAAAACAAGATCGTTGGCGGCACCATCCCAAAGGAATACGTCCCGGCGGTACAATCCGGCATTAGGGATAGCTTGCTAGCGGGTCCACTCGGGTATCCGGTAGTTGACGTGCGAGTCACGATATTCGATGGGTCGTTTCATCCTGTAGACTCGTCTGAGCTTGCGTTCCATAACGCCGCCGTCATGGGGATGCGCGAGGGGCTGGTAAAGGCCCGCCCCGTAACGCTCGAGCCGATTATGCAGGTGGAAGTAATGATCCCTGAGGAATTCCTCGGCGAAATTTCAGGCGCGCTCAATGCGCGGCGCGGAAGCATTGACGAAATTCAGACGCGGCTTGGAACCAAAGTCATTCAGGCCAAGGTACCGCTCGCAACGATGTTCGGTTACGTAAACAACTTGCGTTCCAGCACCCAGGGACGCGGTACGTATTCCATGCAATTCTCGCATTACCAGGAACTGGTGCAAAGTGCCCGCGAATTGGTCGCGAGAGCCGGCAGAAACTAACTCATTGTCGGAATGAAGAGAAGGAGAGAGCAAGAGGATGGCGAAGGAGCGATTTGAACGAACGAAGCCGCACGTGAATATTGGCACGATCGGCCATATCGATCATGGCAAGACCACGCTCACTGCTGCGATCACCAAGGTGCTTTCGCTGCAGGGCGGCGCCGACTTTTCCCCTTT